>CAYMUV010000038.1:0-6980 GCA_964393855.1 uncultured Nitratifractor sp. | reverse complement strand
CAGAGCAATCATACATACCGTCATTCTCTGCACCCCAAACATATGGATGCCCCATTGTTTCTGACTTTAATCTATCTAATGCCCTTACAGAAGGTTTAAAACGAACCTTTGGCTTATGTATAGACGAATCATACTTAGATGCACAGCCAACAAACAGAAGTAACGATATTGTTAAAACTATTAACTTAATCATTTAGCATATCGTTCATTCGTTTTGTATCTTCGTCCTCATTTGGGTCTTTAATTGGCTTTCGCATTTCGTGAACTAAAGACCAAATAAGTGTAACAGCTATTAAAAAAATTGCAATATGCAATAGATAATTTCTTGGGTCTAATAAAAGATTTAAGGTCGAGTTCATAATTGTACTCCTTTAAATAATAAGCATAGCATCGCCATAACTATAAAAACGGTATCTTTTTTCTATAGCTTCATTATACACTTTTAAAGTTTTATCTCTGCCTAAAAAGGCACTTACAAGCATAATTAATGTGCTTTTTGGCAGATGAAAGTTAGTAAGCAAATAATCAACTCTAATTGGTTTATTAGCTGGGTTCAAAAATAGGTCACACTCTCCACTTGCACTATTGCCTCTTGCAAAATACTCTATTGTTCTTGTGCTTGTTGTACCAACTGCTAAAATTTTACTGCTACTATTTATTACATCTTGTGCATCTTTTGAAATGCTATAAACTTCAGAGTGCATAGGGTGTTCTAAAATATTTTCGCTATCAACTGGTTTAAATGTTCCTGCACCTACATGCAAAGTTAAGTAGTAGGTTTTATATTTTGCTTTAAGCTCCTCTAAAAGTTTTGGTGTAAAGTGTAAAGAGGCTGTTGGTGCAGCTACAGAGCCTGCATGCTTTGCAAATAGTGTCTGGTAATCTAACTCATCAGATTTTTTATCTTCTCTATTCATATATGGAGGCAAAGGTATATGCCCAATATCCTCTAATACCTCAACAAGTTTAGTAAAATCTAACTCTTTGTTATCTATACTAAAAGTTACAACCCTGCTACCATCGCTATTTAACTCTTCTACTTTTGCACTTAAGCTGTTATCAAAGTCTATTTGCGTACCTACTTTTACCCTACCCTTTATCATAACCAAATATCTACTATTTGGCATAGGTTTTAATAGTAGTAACTCAACTGCCCCACCACTACTCTTTTTACCAAAAACTCTAGCCTTAATTACCTTTGTATCGTTTAAAAATATAGCTGTATCTTTTGGTATAAATTTAAGTAAATTACGAAAAGTTGTATGTGTTATTGTATTGCTCTCTCTATTAAAAACCAGCAACTTGGCACTATCTGCTGGTCTTGCTGGCGAAGTTGCTATAAGCTCTTTTGGCAAATTGTAGTCGTAAGAGCTTGTCTTTAAATCTAAATTATTCATGTGGTAGCTGTTGTTGATTTTTATCTTCTGGCTCTTCTTGCTCTTGGCTATCTTCTTTATATGGGTTAATTACTCTTGCTACAATAATAGAAGCACCATAAAGTAGTATTAAAGGTGCAGCCATAAGCATTTGTGTTATAACATCAGGTGGTGTTAAAAGTGCAGCAACAATAAAGATAATAACAATTGCATATCTAAAGAAAGCTATTAATGTTCTATCTGTAACAAGCCCTAAAAATGCTAAAAAGTAAACTATCATAGGTAACTCAAAGGCTAAACCAAAACCAAATAAAATTTTGGCAAAAAAGCCTATGTAGTCTTCGACATTTATTAAAGGTGTGTATAAAAAAGCCCCAAAAGTTACTAAAAATTGGAAGCCAAATGGAGTAACTACATAATAGGCAAACAATACACCCACAGCAAACATAATAGTTGTACCTACTAAAAATGGAAGTGCCATCTTTTTTTCGTTATCGTAAAGCCCTGGTGCAACAAACAACCATATTTGCCAAAGAATTATTGGCAACGATAAGAAGATACTAGCATATAAAGATACCTTTAGCGCAACTACAAATACTCCCCCAAGCTGATGCGTTGTAATACTACCCCAAAAAACTCCATCGCTCTTTTTTGCCTCTTCTTCTTTTGCTAAAGATTTTGTATATTGTGCTAAATCTTTTAAACTCTTTGCTAAAGACTTTTCTGTATCAGTGGCTTTAGAGCTTGCAATAATAGTATTAGCACTCTTAATTGCACTATCTACAATAGATATAGGCTCTTGTTTTATTGTAATATTATTTTCGCTACCATTTGTATCTATGCTCCACTCGCTCTCTTTATTCTTTTGCACAATCTTGCCTGCTGCTGTAAGGGCAGTATCTAGTGGAGTTGTAACCCAATGCAAAATCGGTTTATAAAATATAAAAGAGAGTATAAACCCCAGCATTAGCGTAACTGCCGAAATAAAAACCCTTTTTCTAAGCTCTACTAAATGTGGCTTAACTTCGGTTAACACTAATTATCTCCTGATTTTATATTTTTAAATGCACTTAAAGAGTCGCTCTCTTTTGCAACTTCTGTAGGAGCTTGTCTATATGGGTCTTTTACTGGCTCTGGCTTTTTTACTTCTATAGCTTCTGGCACTCTCTCTTCTGGCTCTTCTTCTACTTTTTGCTCTATCTCTTTTGGCTCTTCTAATTTTTTAAAGTCCTCTTCGGCCTCTTCGAAAAGTTCATCAAAAAGTTTATCATCATTTATATCTGTTGGGGTATAACTATCTTCGATTTGTGCCTCTTTTTTAATATCTTCTATATTCTCTTTTGCTACATTTTTAAATGCACTTAAGTCGCTCTTTGCACTCTCTATTTGCTCTTTATACATCATAGCTTCTCTTTTTAACTCATCTACTTGCAACTCGTTAGCTATTGTAGATTTTGTATCATCTAGTGCTCTTTTAACTTTACCAAAAGTTCTTGCAATTTGCTTCATTGTATCTGGCAATTTATCTGGCCCAATAAATAAAAGTGCAAGAACTGCTATAAGTAATATCTCTGTAAATCCCAATCCAAACATTATTTAAATCCTATATATTTAAAAGGCTAAAGCTTTAATGCCTTTAGCCTTTGGTTGTAACATTTTATCTAATTTTCCATAATAAATAGAGCAATCTCATCACTTAAGAAGAACTCTTTGTTATAAAAGCTACCATTTTTATACTCTAATTTCCCTTCGTTTACCAATAGATTTGCTCTTTTTAGCATAGTACTAGTCAATATATTTTCGCTTACTCCCACTATAGAGCGAAGCCCCAAAAGTATCTTTTCTGTTAAGATATCTTCTTTGCTTAAGAGCTCGTATCTTTTAAATGTTGGCTCTTTAATAAAAAGCTCTAAGTTACTATGTTGATGATACCTTCTATTATCTATAAAACCTACTGCACCTGCACCAACCCCTAAATACTCTTTATGTTGCCAATAACCTAAATTGTGCCTACTTTTATATATACCATAGTTAGATACTTCGTACTGCTCTAAGCCCTTACTTACAATATAATCTCTTAAAAAAAATCCCAACTCTTCGCTACCTTTTTTAACTTCTGGGCGTTTTATAAACTCTGTAGCTTTTTCTAATGTTAGCTCATAACTAGATATATGATTTATTGGCAAAGAGAGTGCTATATCTAAATCTTTTTTTATAAGCTCTTTTGTGTCGCTAAATAGGTCGTAAATAATATCTAGCGATATATTTTTAAAACCAACTTTACTAGCATTTATTACTGCCTCTTTAGCTTGGTTAGCTGTATGTGCCCTATTTAGTAACACTAACTTATTTTCATCAAAACTTTGTACACCAAAACTAACTCTATTTACACCTAGAGCTCTCATACCCTCTAGCCACTCTTTTGTTGCAGAGTTTGGGTTTGCTTCGATAGTTATCTCTGTATCTTTGCTTAATAGTGGCTCAAGTAGCTTAAATATATTTTCGTAGAGTTTTGGTTCTATTGTAGATGGCGTACCACCACCAATAAAGATAGTCTCTACACTCTTTATGCTCTTTAACTCTTTAGCCAAAGAGTTAGTAAGTGCCTGCATATAGGCAACACGATAGCTTGACATATTAGTAAAGGAGTTAAAACTACAGTAGTGACATTTCGAATCACAAAAAGGTATATGTATATATATTAACATTGTAATGAACTTATAATAGGAATTTTGATAGAATTCTAGCAGATTTTTACAAATTATTTATTAATTTATTTTTTAGGGGTTAAATATGAAAGAAAAAAGAGATTATCGCCCCAATGTTGCAGCAGTTATACTATCGCCTAACTACCCAAATGAGGTAAAATTTTTTTTAGGCAAGAAAAAAGGAGTTCGAAGAGCTTGGCAGTTCCCACAAGGTGGAATAGATGGAGACGAAACACCACAAGAGGCACTTTTACGCGAGCTAAAAGAGGAGATAGGTACAGCAGATATAGAGATTATAGCGCAATTTCCAGAGTGGATTAGCTATGATTTTCCAAACAACAATAGCGATAAAATATACCCTTACAGAGGGCAAACACAAAAGTATTTTTTGGTTAAGTTAAATAGTTTAGATAATATAAATTTGTCTAATTATGTAACACCAGAGTTCGAAGATTACATCTTTGTAAATGAACAAGAGCTATTTAAAAAAGCTCTATATATGAAGCGAAGAGCATATAAAAGAGTTATAGAATATTTTAAAAAGGAAGGTTTTATTAAATGTTAGTTGTCCAAAAATATGGTGGCACAAGTGTTGGAACACTAGAGAGAATCGAAAATGTAGCTAATCGCGTAGCAAAAGCTAGAGAAGAGGGAAAAGATTTAGTAGTAGTAGTATCTGCAATGAGTGGCGAAACAAATAAGTTAATTGAGTATGCTAACCATTTCTCGAAAAATCCTAGAAAAAGAGAGATGGATATGCTCTTAAGCTCAGGAGAGAGAGTAACAGCAGCACTTTTAGCAATAGCACTTAACGAAATGGGTCATAAAGCAGTTGCACTAACAGGACGACAAGCAGGTATTAAAACAGATAATACCCATACTTACGCTAGAATAGAGTCTATTAACACAGATAGATTAAATAGCGAAATAGAAGATGGAAATATTATAATTGTAGCAGGTTTTCAAGGTATAAATGCAAATGGCGAAGTTACAACTCTTGGTCGTGGAGGAAGCGATTTGAGTGCAGTTGCTCTTGCAGGTGCACTAAAAGCAGATGCTTGCGAAATATATAGCGATGTAGATGGAATTTACACTACAGACCCACGAATTGAGCCAAAAGCTAAAAAGTTAGACTTTATATCTTACGATGAGATGCTAGAGCTTTCAAGCCTAGGGGCAAAAGTTTTACAAAATCGCTCTGTAGAGTTAGCAAAAAAGATGGGTGTTAAAATAGTTGCAAAAAGCAGCTTTAGCGATGCAGAAGGAACAGTAATAGCAAATAAAGAAGGAGAAAAAGGAATGGAAGAGGTTTTAGTTAGCGGTATAGCATTAGATAAAAATCAAGCAAGAGTATCTTTAAGAGATGTAACTGACAGACCAGGCATTGCTGCAGAAATCTTTAGTAAACTTGCACAAAACAATATAAATGTAGATATGATAATTCAAAATGCAAGCGAGAATGGAAAAACAAATCTAGGTTTTACTGTTGCACAAAATCAACTTGCAGATGCTAAAGAGGTAATAGAGAGCTTCGACCACGATTTAGAGGGTGCAGACTACGACGAAAGCGTTGCAAAAGTATCTGTTGTAGGTGTAGGAATGAAGAGCCATAGCGGGGTAGCAGCAACAGCATTTAATGCTTTAGCAAAAAATAATATAAATATCGAAATGATATCTACTAGTGAAATTAAAATCTCTATGATTATAGACGAAAAGTTTGCTGAATTAGCTGTTAGAGTACTACACGAAGTTTACGGATTAGATAAATAATGGACTTTAACGACTGGACACTCGAACAAATTAGAGCAGAAGGAGCATCTTTTAGCTGGATGGAGGAGCTAAGATTTAATTGGATTCCTCAGGTTCAAAATGCTCTTAAGTCTATCTTAGATGGATATAGTGTTATTGTCGTAACCGATAGAGAGTTTAAGTGGTTTAGCGACTACATAACTAGCCGTGTTAATCTATTAGATAAAAATAGACCTTTTATCCCTATTTATAATATAGATTCTCTATTTCCAACAGCCTATAGTTTAAACGATGCAAGCGACTTAGATACACTTTATGATATGTTCGATATCTCATTTTCTAATGGCTATCTTTTTTGGTATATAGGAAGTGGCGAGCATAAACACTACGAGTATGTAGAGCATAAAAATAGTATTATATGGCGTTTAAATCACGAAACAGAGGGTCTATTTAGCTTAAACAGAAACGACCCGTTAATAGATATAAAACTAATACAATCTTTCAATCTATTCGATAAAGCCTTAGATGCAACACTTGTAGGAGATATAGAGCCTTGAAGTTAGAGCCCACCTCTCAAATTATTATTAGCGAAAACTATACAGAGGTGGTTAATGCCTTAAAAGAGGTTGCTCCACAAAATAGCAGATTCGAGCTATTTATTAAAGAAGATAGTAACTTCTTAGTAACAGATGCAAACGAAGTAATTGCAAAAGCACACCTCTCGTCTAAAGAGCCTGTATTTATATGTATAGGGGCTAAAACTTTCTCTGATGTTGTGCAAAATAGACTACTTAAAATTATAGAAGAACCACCAAAAAATAAGATATTTATAGTTATTACACCCCTTAAATCTGCTCTACTTCCAACTATAAAATCTCGCCTAATTATTACAAACTTTAAAGAGAAAAGAGAAGATATAGAACTAGAGTTAAATTTTAACAACCTAGACCTAAAAAGCGTTTACGACTTTGCCCAAGCAAACAAAAGGCTAAAACCCCAAGAAGCAACAGCTATTTTAGAACAAATTGTACTAAACGCCTTAGCATCAAACAAATTCAACATAGACCAAAGCACATTAGAGATATTCACAAAAGCCAGACAAGCCCTAGACCTAGGCTCACCAGCAGATTTTATATTAACAACAGTT
>CAYMUV010000037.1:0-7003 GCA_964393855.1 uncultured Nitratifractor sp. | reverse complement strand
TGCTCATTCATCCTAAAAACTCCTTAATTCTCTCTACTGCTTCTTTTATAACTTTTGGTTCGTACACTAAAGCTAAACGCCAATATCCTACACCTGCTCCTTCTCTGCCTAAAAATTCGCCCGGTAGTACCTTTACGCTATATTTTTCATAAAGCTCTTTTGCTCTCTCTATTGCATTATCTACCTTTAGCCAAATATAAAATGTTGCTTCTGGTTTTTGTACATTTAATATTTTACTAGCAATTTCTAAATTCTCTTTGTATGCTTCTCTAAATCCTCTTGCACTCTCATCATCGCTCCACGCTACTACTGCTGCCATTTGCAAAGGCAGTGGCGATGCACACCCTACATAAGTTCTATATCGCATATACTTTTTAAGAATATCTGCATCTCCTGCAATAAAGCCACTTCTAAGCCCTGGTGCAGAGTTTCTTTTAGAGATTGAGTTAAGAGTTAAAACATTTTTAAAACTGCTATTTCCTACCTCTACAGATGCATTTAAAATAGATGGAATAGGCTCGTTAGAGTAGATATCTATATAGCACTCATCATTAATTAGTAAAAAGTCATACTCTAATGCCAACTCTACCCACTGCTTTAACTCATCTAGGCTCATTACTGAAGCTGTAGGGTTACTTGGTGTATTTAAAATAACTAAATCTACATCTTTTAACTGCTCTTTATCTATAGTAGGTTTATACCCATTTTGCTCTTCTAAATTAAGGTAAACAACCTCTGCCCCACTAGCAATTGCTGCACCTTCGTATATCTGATAAAAGGGGTTAACAAATGCAACTTTTGGACTCTTTTTATCACTTAAAAAGAATTGAGGAAAGTTAAACAAAACCTCTCTTGTTCCAAAAGTAGGAATTAACTGCTCTAGACTAACATCTACACCAAATCTTCTCTTTAAGTAGCTTGTTTGTGCCTCTTTTAACTCTATCTCTCCACTACTTTTTGGATACTTATTTAACTTATCAATAGATGCAATTAGAGCATCTTTAATATTTTGTGGTGTCTGAAATTGTGGCTCACCAATAGTTAGTAAAATTTCGCTATATTCACTATTTGGCTTAACCCCACTTAATAAATCGTTTAACTTTTCGAATGGATACTTATTAAACTCCATAAACTCCCTTTAATTTCTTACTAGCCAAGTAATAATTTTATTTTGTATATCTCGCCCTAGCCAAATTTTTGCACCATTATAAAATATTACACAATTGTATAAATTTCCATTTAGCGACTTTACAAAACCTGCAATATTTTTAGCCTTTTTTAGTGTTCCTGTTTTCATAAAGGCTCTACCTTTAACTATACTATTTGCAAAGCGTTTTTTTAGTGTTCCATCTTTACCCGCAATCGAAAGTGCCATAGCCCAATTGCTACCAAAATCTTTATATGCAGCATCTAAAATCTTCGCTGCACTTACAGGGCTCAGCCTAGACTCTCTTGATAAGCCACAGCCATTTACCAAATGGTCACTACTACTTAATATACCCTTTGAGCCTAAAATATCTTTTATTGCTCGTTGAGACTTCTCTTCTGTTGCAGGGTAGCCATATTTTTTAGCACCTAAAATTAAAAATAGATGTCTTGCATATAGATTATTACTCATCTTAAGAGTTTTAGCAACAATTTTAATAAGTGGCTTAGAGTAGTGAGTAAATAAAAGCTTAGCACCTTTTGGTTTAGTTTGCAACTTTAAAGAGCCATCTAACTTAATGCCGCTTTTATTTAAATAATATCTAAATGAGTAAAAAAAGCTCTTGTATGGATATGTTAATACTCTATTAAATACTATTGGTCTGCACTTTTTAGATAGTGTTCCATCTAATACAACACCTATTTCTCCAGCACTCTTTAAAAAGTTAATTTTTGGCCAAGCGTTAGCACCTCTACAAGCACCATTTACTGCTTTTGCATGGTTTATAACTTTATAGCTAGTATCTCCATAACTTCTTTTTGCAACAACACCATGAGATGTAGCTTGAATTACTAATCTATTTAAGTGGTCGTTATACATTAAAGCATCTGGCATTGCATTATATTCACTTAAAAAGTTCTTATCAAAGCCAGATGAAATTTTTGGACTATTTTTAAAAAAACTTCTATCTATAACTATAGAGCCTTTTATCTCTCTAATACCATAACTTCTTAGTTTGCGAGCAAATCCTTGTACATCAGATGCATTTAGTGTTGGATCACCATATGCTTTTACAATTATATTTCCATTTAATACACCAGAACTTAAACTACCTGTATAGTAAATTTGAGTTGGCCATTTAAAATCTTGACCAAACTCTAAAAGCACAGCATATGCAGTAGCAATTTTAGCAACAGAAGCAGGAACACGAGATACATAAGGGTTAAGCGAAGCTACAACCTCTCCTGTTCTTTTGTTAGTAATTAATATACTTAAATTAGAACTATCTATTTTATCTTTTTGAATCATATCGCTTAACGACATAGGCAAAGTAGCCTTTGCAAAGTTAAGCAGAAGTATAAAAATTATAAATATTTTTAACATATATTTTAACTCCAAAATTGTTTAAGCAAGAGCTTAAACAACTCCTTGTTCAAACTGCTCTCTTAGCTTCTCTTTCTCTAGCTCTCTTCTCTTTCTTTCGGCTAACATATCTTTGTAACTTTTTACACTAAAGCCTAACCATTTTAATACTGGCGAAGCAACAAAAATAGAAGAGTATGTACCAACTACAACCCCAACTAAAAGAGTAAAACTTAAACTCTTTAAAATCTCTCCACCAAACAAGAAAAGCACTAAAACAACAAAGAATGTTGTAAGTGAAGTTAGGGTAGTTCTAGATAGTGTTTTAGTAACCGAATCATCAATTACTGCAAATATATCTGCAGCTTTAGACTTAATTAGTGTCTCTCTAATTCTATCAAATACAATAATTGTATCATTTAGCGAATATCCTAAAATTGTCAAAATTGCAGCCAAAGTATCTAAATCGAAAGTTACATTAAATAGTACAATTGCACCCATTGCAATAGATACATCATGCACCAATGCAATTACAGATGCGATTGCAAATCTCCACTCAAATCTAAAAGTTAAATAGATTAAAATACCTAAGATTGCAAAAATTGTAGCCTTTAAACCCTTTTCTCTTAGCTCTGCTCCAACTTTTGGACCAACCATTCCAACTCTTCTAATCTCTAAATTACCGGTATCTTTTAATACCTCTTTAACCTCATCGCCTAAATCTTTATTTACATTTTTAGAGCTACTTTTAGTTTTTATAATAATCTCTTGTGGTGAACCAAAGTTAGTTACTGTTGCATCTGCTAATTTAGCATCTTTTTTAAGACTTGCTCTAATTTTATCTAATGGTGCTTTTTTATCGTATTTAACCTGAATTACACTACCACCAGCAAAATCGATACCATAGTTAAAGCCCTTAGTTAAAATAAGCCCCCAAGATAGAATAACTAAAGTTAAAGAGAGTATGCCAAAATATTTAGCCTTTGCCATTAAAGCAATAGGCTTACTTAATCTAAAAAATTCCATTATTTTACCCCCTTAATTCCAAACCAGAAGCCAAGTTTATCTTTTTTTATCTTAGGCAATAACATTTGATACAAGCCGTGTGTTCCTAAAATTGCAGTAAGCATAGAAGCTAAAATACCAATTGTCATAGTAACTGCAAAACCTTTAATCGGTCCTGTTCCATAAAAGAATAGAAGAGTCGATGCAATTAAAGTTGTTACATTGGCATCCCAAATAGCTGTAAATGCGTTTGAATATCCATCTTCAATAGCTTTAGCTACCGATTTACCCTCTCTAAGCAGTTCTCTAATTCTTTCGTTAATAATAACATTCGCATCGACTGCCATACCAACTGTAAGTACAATACCTGCCATACCTGGTAAAGTTAATGTTGCACCAAATAGACTCATTATTGCAATAATTAAAAATAGGTTTCCAATTAGTGCAATATCGGCAATAAGACCAGCCATACCATAATATACCAACATAAATAAGAATACAAGTACAAAACCACTTACTAATGCAATAGAACTTGCAATAATACTATCTTTACCAAGACTTGGTCCAATATTTTGCTCGCTAAGTACATATACAGGAGCCAATAGTGCACCTGAGCGCAAAGCAATAGCTATATCGTTTGCTTCATTAATAGTAAAGCCACCACTAATTTGCCCACGACCTCCACCAATTCTTTCGTTAATATGAGGTGCTGAGTAAACTTTATTATCTAAAACAATAGCAAGTCTTGCACGAGTTGGTGCTGCTTTTTCTGTAAATTTACCAAAAATTTTAGCACCCTCTCCATTTAATACAAATGTAATAATTGGCTGTCCATTTCTGTCGTAAATAGCTTTTGCATCTGTAATCATATCGCCATCTAAAATAGGGATTCTTTTAAGTAAATACTTTATTTCAGGGTGTTTTACATCTTCTAAAATAACATCACCATATTTTTTAGCTTCTGCTTCGCTCATTGTGTTTACACGAGCTGCTCTATCTTCATCTACTGCCATCTGAACAAGGTGAGCTTGTTTAGCAATTAAGGCTTTAATTCTTTGCTCATCTTCTTTAGTTTTAATACCTGGTATCTCAACTAAAATCTCATCTTTTCCTTGCCTAGCAACTGTTGGCTCTGCTAAGCCAAACTGATTAAGACGATTTCTAATAGTCTCTACAGCTTGATTAATCGCTTTTAAATTAATTGCATCTACCTGTTTTTGATTTAATTTAATAGTTACTTTTGTTTTATCGTTTGTAACTTCTGCATCTTTAATGTTCTCTTTAAGAGTCTTCATCGCTTTTGCAATATCATCTTCGTCTATTAAAGAAAACGATGCGCTATCTTTTTTTACATCAACATCATCTATAACAATATCTGCTTTATCTAGTGTAAATTTTGCAGTAGATAGTAAAGAGTTAAGAGTAGATTTTACTGCCTCTTCTCCTTTAATACCAAGTAGCATATGTAAACCACCTTGTAAATCTAGACCTAAGGTAATTTTTTTACCACTATCACTTTGCGTCAAACTAGGAATCGAAAAAACAACCCCAAAAATTAACGCTAAGATAAATATTACAACTCTATAATTTAGTTTTCCCATTAATAAACCTACTTAATTTAATTTTTTAGCTACATAAGCTTTATCTAGTTTTACAATAGTATCGTCGTTAAGTTTTACTTTAAAAAACTCCTCTTCTGCTTTAACTACTTCTACTATTAAGCCACCATTAGTTACTATTTTATCACCTTTTGTTAAAGACTCTAACATTGCAGCATGCTCTTTTTGAGCCTTTTGTTGTGGTCTTATAATTAAAAAGTAAAATATAGCAAAAAGTGCTATAATTGGAAAAAATTGCATAATTTGTTGAGACATAAGGGTCCTTTATATGAAAATTAAAAAATATTTTACCACCAACCATATAATAGAAGGCTTGGGTTTAGCAATATTACTATCAGCTTTTATATATATAGAGCATTTTGCTCTTCTAAAAGGCTACTATTTAGCAACTTTAGAGACACTATTAGCACTTATTGGATTATATGGTTTATTAAATGCTAAAACACCTGTATGGTTCTTTAGTGGTTTCTTTTTAGCAATATTTTGGCTATGGTGGATGGGAATTAGCTTTATATACTACCATTTAAGCTTTTTAGTTCCATTTGTTATTATTGCAATAGGTTTAATATATGGGTTTATTTTTCTATTTTTTGCTTACTTTTCTAAAAAATTAGCAAAAGCCCTAGAGAGAAAATTTTTAGCACTAAATTGGGAGAAGAGCGTTATACTCTTTCGAGCTATATCACTAATAGCAATAAACTATATAGAGCCATTTGGTTTTAATTGGTTTAAGTTAGAGTTTGCATTTACAGACTCTGCTTTTAGCTCTAGCTGGTATGTTTATCCATCTGTTTTAATTATATTAGCTATCTATTCAATTTTTAAAAGATGGTATATACTGTTACTACTTTTTGTATTTATAAGCTTTTTAAACCCTTTAGAGTTATCTCCATCTAGCTTAAGAGATATAAAACTAATCTCAACAAATATAGATGTAAGAGATAAGTGGCAAAATAAAAACCAATTAAAATATACAAATTTTGCACTAAGCCAAGTAGATAAAGCAATTCAAGAGAATAAAAAACTTATAATTTTCCCAGAATCTATACTGCCTTATTTTCTAAATTTAGACCAAACAGTTATGAAACCTCTACTAGAAAAATCTAATAAAATAACTATAATAATTGGCTCGCTCTTCTTTAAATCGCAAGGTAATTTTAGAAACTCGGCATACATTATTAAAGATGGCGATTACAAAATTGCTAACAAAGTAGTTTTAGTACCATTTGGCGAAGCAAACCCCCTACCAAAATGGATGAGCAAAATTGTAAATAAAATATTTTTTGATGGTGCAGTAGATTATAAAGCAGATAGCAACTTTACCTATATAGATGTTTTAAATAAAAGTATGAAAATAGCAATATGTTACGAAGGAACATCAGCTATTACTTACAAAGATAAACCAAAATTTTTAATACTTATAAGCAACAATGGTTGGTTTAAACCATCTATAGAGCCAACTCTACAAAAAATAATTATAAAACACTTCTCTAAAGTAGATAATACAACAATTTATCACGCAGTAAATGGCTCTAAAGCTTATGTAATAGTACCGCACCCAAGGTTAAGTAGTGAGTAAAAAAGTCCCTAAAGCCCTTAAGTGGTATCAATATATATCTAAATTAACCCCTGCAAGTTGTCGCTACTACCCAACTTGCTCCGAGTATGCAAAGTGGCTATATGAAAATACAAATTTTGCAACAGCTACAGTAAAAAGTGCTATAAGAATTGCTACTTGTAACCAACTTTTTCCAGGTGGAATAGACTATCCAAAAATAGAGTATAAACCACCACTAAAACTTTGTCTAAAAAATAATAAATTCAAAAATATTAAGGTACAATATTGGCTAATTTTTAATGGTAAAAACTA
>CAYMUV010000036.1:0-7079 GCA_964393855.1 uncultured Nitratifractor sp. | reverse complement strand
CCTGAACGACAAATTGTAATTACTTTGTCATCTTTAGTAAGACCTTTTTCTTTAAGTGCTGCATCGAACTCTTCTACAAGTTTATCATTTTTATGGCTTGCAAATCCTTTTTGTTTTTTGTTTAATTTATTGTAGTCAACATATTTAAATGGAATGTTATAGTCAATATCATCAGAGTGACCTACAAAATATAACTCTTCTGGAGTTCTAACATCTACAAAAAGAACTTTATTTGGCTCTTTAGTTTTCATTTCATGAGCTTCTGCTGGTGATAGGTAAAGTTTTAAAACAGTTTGTTTTTTCTTTTTAGCTGGTTCTTCAGCTGCCATTAAACCTGTTGCTAGTACTGCTGCTGCAGTTAATGATAACAATATTTTTGTCATTTATTCTCCTTAATAATTAATACAATTGAAGTATAACATCATTATATAAAATTGTAGTAAAGATATAAGATTTTTTTATTTTTATTTATAAATATTGTTACAAATATATACATTATTATTTATTAAAAAATAGATTTATTGTTAGAAAATTATATGAACTATGTTAAATATATCGATATTTTAGGACTACTTATAGAAGTAAGCCCTAAAAATTACTTATTGATGGTTTGGACAAGAGTGAGGTATTATTTTTCTAATTCTCATACCAGTTGTATATTTATCTAAGCCCCTACATTTATAAAATTCTCCTTCTATAAATGCACCATCTGGTGTTTGTAGTGCGTAACTTCCGTGGTCTTTATCGTCTTTCATAATAACTTCTGTTTGAGAATCATTAATTTTATATTTACCACTAAATTTTTCATCACTTCCTCTATAGTAGGCATATGTTTTATCTGGGCAGAAAATTAGTACAGCATTTTCTCCTGCTTTTTTACCCTCTTCGATAGTTCCATCGAATTGATAACCTGCTGGCAAGTCTGTTATATTAACAGCAACAGCATCATTTACTGGAGGAATATAATTATCGTCTCCACCTCCACAACCACTAAATACGAGTGCCGAAGCCAATAGACCTAAACTTAAAAGTAATTTTTTCATTTATAACCCCTTTATTTTATTTGTATATATTTTAACATCAAATTGTGCTAAATTGTGAAAATATTCTAAAACATAAATTTTAAACGGTTAATATATTGTTTAGAAAAAGCAGGTTATAGTAAAAGTTAAACTTTTACTTGAGATACAGAAGAGGAGAATTTATAACCTCTTCTTCTGACGGTATGAATAACTTGAAAGCCTAATATACTTTTTAAGCGTTTTCTTATTTGGTTAATTGCAACCTCTACTGTATTATCACTTACATACTCTGGCTCTTCCCAAAGTGCATTAATAATTTCGTCTTTACTAAATACTCTTTGGTTTCTAAGTGCTAGATATACTAATATATCGAATGTCTTTCCATTTAAAGATACTATTTTATCATCGTACTTTATCTTTTTACTTGCAATATCTATAGTTAATTTATCTATCTCTATTTTTGTACCATAAAGGTTACGCATATTTGCTAATACCCTAGCAGCTATTAAGTCTGGCTCTTCTCTATGCTCGCAAATAACATCATCTACATTTAAATCGAAAAACTCTTTGTGGTTTTTCATACTATCGGTAATTACAATAACTTTTGTTTCTGGTTTTTTAAGTTTAATCTCTTTTACGAATCTCTCCATTGCATACTTCATCTTTTCATCTACTACAATAATTAATTCGTAGTGTCTAAAATATGTAAAATTTGTAGCATCATAGAGATCTTCTGCACTGTCAAGTATGCATATAAAGTACTCAGAAATCTCTTTCTCTAGAATTTTTGCAAACTCTTCAGAGAAACCTATTGTTAATATTCTCATTACAACCGCCATTTTATGAAAATTTTATAAATATATAACTTTTTTGCAAGGCTATTTTAGATACAATTTATATTGTTTTACTGCTGTATCTGTTTCTTAAATTATTTATATCTAAAATAGGCTTATTTAAAAATAAAAGTTACATATTGGTTTGGCATTATAGCAGAATTTTAAGCTATATGTGTAGTTTTTCTTAAAAAAAGCTAATTTTTATTAAAATTTTTAACTTTTTTGTTTAACTATTACCTTTTTTGGGCTAAGGTGTTTAATAAAACCTTGTATCATTGGTTCTTCTAAAAGCTCTTTTGGGTCTTTGTCTATGCTTGCATCTTTTGTACTCTCTGGCATTATGCAACTACTTTTTGGCAAATCTTGAGCGCTAATTTTAGTAGCTTCTTCTGGCTTAGTGTTAGAGTCTTGCTCTTCTTGCTCTTCTAGCTTTTTTAGGGGTTTTTCTTTATTATCGCTAACTAATTTTTTTTTTGATATATTAACTATTTTAGTTCCAACACCAAATGTATCTTCTACAAAGAGTTTAAGCAAGTGCCAATTTTTAATTAAAGTTTTTTTATCTTCGCCATCTACAGTAGATTCCCAAGTTAATGTGTTATCTAAAAAGCTAACAAATGTAACATTGTTTTCGAAAATTTCGCCTAAATCATAATTTCGGTCGTATATTTTTTTAGTTAACTCTTCGAAAAGATTTTGTGCAATTTTATTATTATTTGTAGATTCCTCTTTAACTATATTTTCTGAAGAGTTGTGAGTTTCTAAGTTTTTATCAAAAGTAGTAGCTTTACTCTCTAGACTCTCTTTGCTGCTAGATATCTCTTTTTTAGTAGTTGCTGGTGTGCTATTTTGTTTGCTAGAGCCTAATTCGTTTTGAAGTTGATGAATCATATCATCTATAGAGTGAATATTCATAGCCTCTAGCATTTTAAATAGTGTAAGAGATAGCACAAACTCTCCGCTGCTACCAATAGATAGTAACTTTTTGCCTTCTGCAAGGGCTCTAAAGAATCTATCTATTATTAGTGTTGTTAGCTCTCCATCTTGCTCTAAGAGCTTATTTTGAAGAAAGAGAGTAATTTCGTCTATTATCATCTCTGCTTCGTAGCTATTAAACTCTTCTAAAAAATCTAAAATAGCATTTTTATCTTTGTTTCTGATAGATTTAATAAGTTCTGCTATTTTAGTTGGGTCAACAACACCTAGCATATCTGTTGTAGCTTTAACTGTTATATTAGAGTTAGAGTAAACAATTGCTTGATCTAACAAAGTTATGGCATCTCTTAAAGAGCCATGACCACTTCTTGCAATTATCTCTAGTGCTTCATTTTCAAACTCTACTTTCTCTTCGTGGAGTATATATGCTAAGTGCTCTTTTACTACTTTTATTGGTAATTTCTTAAATCTAAAGTGTTGAGTTCTACTTAAAATAGTTGCTGGCAACTTTAGAGGGTCAGTAGTTGCAAGTATAAATTTTACAAACTCTGGTGGCTCTTCGAGTGTTTTAAGTAGTGCATTAAATGCCTGCACAGTTAACATATGCACCTCGTCGATAATAAAGACTTTAAACCTTCCGGTTGATGGTTTATATTTTGTATGCTCTATTAACTCTTTAATATCTTCGATTCCACGATTACTTGCAGCATCCATCTCTATAATGTCAATATGTCGTCCTTCGTTTGCAGCAAGGCAGTGTTCGCAAGTTTGGCAAGGGTTATTAGTTGGTCCATGCTCGCAAAGTAGAGCTTTTGCAAAAATTCTTGCAGTAGAGGTCTTACCACTACCACGAATACCAGAAAATAGGTATGCATGCGATAACTTAGAGCTACTTAAGGCAAGAGATAGGGTTTTAGACACAGCCTCTTGCCCTACTAAATCGCTAAATGTACTTGGTCGATACTTTAATGCTAATGCTTGTGCCAAAATGTAGCTCCTAAGATTTATTAAAGATATTGTATATAAAAACTACTTTAAGAGTGATTATGTGTTTATAAAATTTCTTATCTTTAGCTAATCGATATAGCTCTTTTGGTATACTTATATTTAATTTACAACCTAGGCAGGAGTTATAGTGAGTTACAATCCTAACGAAATAGAGAAAAAATGGCAAAAAATTTGGCAAGAAGAGCAGAGTTTTGAGCCAAAAGATGATAAGACTTTACCAAAAAAATATATCTTAAGTATGTTCCCATATCCAAGTGGAAGAATGCATATGGGTCATGTTAGAAACTACTCGATAAGCGATGCGTTAGCTAGATATTATAGAAAACAGGGCTTTAATGTACTGCACCCAATGGGTTGGGATGCATTTGGTATGCCAGCAGAGAATGCAGCAATTCAAAATAAGTTACATCCAAAGAGTTGGACTTACGATAATATAGATTATATGCGAGGCGAATTTGACTCTTTAGGCTTTTCGTTTTCGAAAACAAGAGAGTTTGCAACTTGCGACCCACTATATACAAAGTGGGAGCAAGAGTTTATAATTAAGATGTACGAGAGTGGATTACTTTTTAGAGAAAGCACAAAAGTAAATTGGTGCGAGAGTTGCCATACAGTATTAGCAAATGAGCAAGTTGAAGATGGTGCATGTTGGAGATGTAGCAACGAAGTTGTACAAAAAGAGATGCCAGGTTACTACCTAGATATATTAAAATATGCAGATGAGTTACTACAAGATTTAGATAAACTAGAGGGTAAATGGCCAAACCAAGTATTAACAATGCAGAGAAATTGGATTGGAAAATCGCAAGGGTTAGAGTTTGATTTTAAATTAAGCAGCGACTCTATAGAAAAACTTGGTGGAAAATTTGAAAGTTTTCAAGTATTTACAACAAGACCAGATACTATTTATGGTGTAACTTACGCAGCTTTAGCAGCAGAGCACCCAATTGTAAAAGAGTTAATTAAAGAGAATAAATTAGATGCTAATATTGCAGAAAAGATTACTGCAATTGCAAATATGACCGATGTTGAAAGAGCAAAACAAGATAAAGAGGGGTATCCTTTAGGTATCTCTGTAGTTCACCCATTAACTGGCAAAGAGGTGCCTGTATGGTGTGCTAACTTTGTTTTAGCAAGCTATGGTGGTGGGGCTGTTATGTCGGTTCCTGCACACGATGAGAGAGATTATGAATTTGCAACTAAATATGATTTGCCAATTATTAGAGTAATAGAGGGTGGCGATGAGTTACCATATACTAACGATGGCATTTTAGTTAATTCGCAAGATTTAGATGGTATAAATAATAAAGAGGCACAAAAAAAGGTAATTGAGCTTTTTGAATCTAAAGGCTTAGGTAAAGGGACTACAAACTTTAAGTTAAGAAATTGGGGAGTAAGCCGCCAAAGATATTGGGGTGCTCCAATACCATTTGTGCATTGTAACTCTTGTGGTTTAGTACCAGAGAGTATAGAAAATCTACCAGTAACTTTGCCAGATGATGTAGAGATAACAGGAGAGGGTAACCCATTAGAGAATCACCCAACATGGAAAAATTGTAAATGCCCTAAATGTGGAGCAGATGCTACAAGAGAGTGTGATACACTAGATACTTTTGTACAGAGTAGTTGGTATCAGCTGCGTTATACTGTATCGCCTCAAAAGTGGGAAGAGGTAGGAATAGATAGAGAAGATAGTAAATATTGGATGAATGTTGACCAATATATTGGTGGAATAGAGCATGCTATACTGCACCTTTTATATGCTAGATTTTTTACTAAAATGTTAAGAGATTTGGGCTATTGCGAAGTAGATGAACCATTTGAGAACTTGCTAACTCAGGGTATGGTAAATAAAGATGGTGCTAAAATGAGTAAATCTAAGGGTAATACAGTTGACCCAGACTATATTGTTAGCCAATATGGTGCAGATACTGCAAGGCTGTTTATACTATTTGCCGCTCCTCCACAAAAAGAGTTAGAGTGGAACGATAGTGCAGTTGAAGGCTCATATAGATTTTTGAAAAAACTATATAGCAGAGGCGAAAAAGTAACTATAAATAGTTTGCCAAATATTGAGCATAACTCTTTAGATGATGCTGCTAAAGAGGCTAGAGCAAAAGTTTACGAAGCTCTAAAAAAAGGTTACGAAGTTTATGATGGTACATTTGCATTTAATACACTAATTGCCTCTTGTATGGAGGCTCTTAATGCATTAGATAAGCAAAATAGTGCAGAGGTTTGGAGCGAAGGGCTTTATATTCTTTTGCACCTTTTAGAGCCAATTGTTCCACATATTGCAAGCGAAATGAGCCAAGAGCTATTTAATAGAGAAAACTTAAAGGGTAAAATAGATATTATAGAAGAGGTATTTGTTAAATCTAGCATAACTTACGCAGTTACTATTAGTGGTAAAAAGCGTACAGAGATAAGCGTAGATGCATCTTTAAGCAAAGAAGAGGTAATAGCTGTTGCTAAAGAGGCAGCAAAAAAATGGATAGATGGCAAAGAGATTATAAAAGAGATTGTAGTACCAAATAAATTGGTAAATTTAGTAGTTAAATAGGAGGAGTTATGAGATTATTAGTAGTTGCATTTTTTGCTTTTTTACTTACAGCTTGTAGTGGTTATAAGCCTGCACCAAAGTTTTCGGCAGATATATTTACTAACCCTGTACTTGTAAAAGTTAAGATAGATTCAGAAGACCCAGATACAGGAACATATTTAGAAGATGAAATAGCAAGAATGGCTATAAATAGATTAAATTTAACTTTAACAAAAAGAGTTAAAGAGGCAAATGGCTATATTTTAGTTAATAGCTATACTATAAATACAACTCCAATTAATAAAGATAAAAATGGAAATGTAATAAGATATAGTGTAAATAGTGCTATTGAGTTTGCTATTAAAGACAAGTATGGTTTTTGGAGCAAAAATATAGTTGCAGGTGCTTATGTTACAGTTAAGCCGCAATCTTTAATGAGTGCTTTAGATAAAGAAAAAGCTACTAAATTGGCTATTAAATTAGCACTAGATGAGTTTGTAGCAGATGTAATGAAAAGAAGCAGAGAGATGGATAAAAAAAGACTAGATATGCCTAAAGAGAAGCAAAATAAGAGTGCTAATACTCAAGTAACTAATAGTGCAAATGCTACTGCAGAAAATAGCGAAATAACTGATACAACTAATACAGCTAGTCAGAGTATAGATTCTACAGAAGATAGCAGTATAGACACAAGCAGTGATACTCCTGTAGATACAACAGATAGCAGTGTAGATA
>CAYMUV010000035.1:0-7087 GCA_964393855.1 uncultured Nitratifractor sp. | reverse complement strand
CTGTACAAGATGTATTAGTAAAAGGTGATAGCGTAACTTTCGTAGGTTTCGGTACTTTCTTTGCTGCTGATGTTCCAGAAAAAAGTGGTAAAATTCCAGGTAGTGACAAAACATATACTAAACCTGCTCACAAAGCTCCTAAATTTAGAGCTGGTAAATCTTTAAAAGAAGCTGTAGAAGGTAAATAATCTTTCTTAGTCACACTCTTGTGTGGCTAAAGCTTAACTTTTCTATTAAACTTTAACCCATTTTTTAATTCTGCTAAATGTATCTTTAAAAATATTTTTTTGTGGTTTGCTCTCTATTCCAAAACTCTCTTGTAGTTTATTAACTAACTCTTTTTGTTCATTTGTTAGCTTTTTAGGGTAAATTATTTTAATTTGAGCTATAAATCTACCTCTATAACTTGGTCTATTTACATTTGGTGCACCTTTGTTTTTGAATATAAAGTGCTCTTTATCTTTTGTTGTTGTACTTAATTTTAGTTTTAATTCGCCGTCTAAAGATGGTACTGTAATCTCTTCTTGTAGCAAAATCTGGGTAAAGAATACCGGTACTTCTATATAGATATCGCTTCCATCTCTTACAAAATGCTCATCATCTTCTATATCAAAATGAACATACAAATCTCCTCTATGTCCACTATTACTTATATTTCCTTTAGCAGGAACTCTTAATCTATTACCTGCATCTACTCCGGCTGGAATTTTAACTGTAATAGTCTCTTCTTTATTTATTCCACCAACACCCAAACAATCTGTACATTTTGCTTTTGCAACTTTTCCTTTTCCTTTGCACTCTGGACACTCTTGTGCAAAAGTCATAAAGCCTTGGCGCATCATCACTTGCCCATGCCCTTTACAGTAGGTACAAATATCTAACTTACCATCTTTTGCTCCAGTTGCATTACAGCTTTTACAAGGCTCTTTGTATGTAATATCTAACTCTTTTTCGCAACCAAAAATTGCTTCGTTAAACTCTAAAGTAGTCTCTATTTCTATATCTAAATTATAAGGCATATTAGAGCTTCTTGTACCTCTACTGCTAGATCCAAATCCAAAGCTATCACCAAACATTGAATTAAATATATCCATAATATCGTCCATACCACTAGCACTAAAGCCTTGCGATGCACCCATGCCATTTAAGCCATCTTTTCCGTACATATCGTATGTTTGTCTTTTTTGCTCATCGCTAAGTACGGCATACGCTTCGTTAATTACTTTAAATTTCTCTTCTGCTTCTTTATCGCCAGGATTTTTGTCTGGATGATATTTAATTGCCAATTTTCTATATGCTTTTTTAATCTCTGTAAGAGTAGCGTTTTTAGATACGCTTAAAACTTCGTAGTAACAAAGTTCTTCCATAAATATACCTTTTTCATAAATTTAGTGCGTAATTTTATCACATTATTATATAATTTTAAACAATATTTACTAAAGGAATTAAAATGGTTACACATATTGTTATGATAAAGTTTAAAGAGGGTACTACAAAAGATGAAATTTTAGAGATAAAAAAAGATTTAGAGGCACTTCCAAACACAATAGAGGGCTTAAAATCTATGGAAGTTGGGCTAAACTTTGCAAGTAGCCAAAGAGCTATGGATTTAGTCTTAACTACAAAATTTGATTCAAAAGAGGATTTAAAATTTTATGCAACAGCACCAACTCACGAAGCTGTAAAAGTAAAAATTAAAAAGTGTGCAGAATACACAAGGGTTGTAGATTACATAAATGAATAAACTTGAACCTTTTAAGAATTTAATAGAAGCATTTAACGCAATGCCAGGAATTGGCGATAAGAGTGCAGTTAAATTAGCCTACCATATTGTTACAGGTGGCTCATACGATGGCATAAAGCTCTCTCATGCAATAGAGAGGGCTATAGAGTCTATTCAAAGATGCACTCGTTGTAATAATTTAAGCGAAGATGAACTATGCCATATATGTAGCGACGATTTAAGAGATAAAAGCAAAATATGCCTTGTAGAGAGTGCTAAAGATATTTTAACAATAGAAAAATTAGGGCAGTATGATGGTTTATACTATGTACTTAGCGAAATAGATAATTTCGATTTAGACCACCTAAGAGAATCTCTTAAAGGAGTAAAAGAGGTAATTTTTGCTTTTGCACCATCAATTGCAAGCGATACAATGATGTTATATATAGAAAACCAACTAGAAGATTTAAACTTAAAGTTTACAAAAATAGCGCAAGGTGTACCAACAGGCATATCGCTAGAGAATGTAGATACACTATCTCTAGCAAGAGCTATCGAAGATAGAGTAGATATCTAAATTAATCTCTTACCTGCTACAAAAACACTTTTAGCACTTTCGCACTCTATAATTGTATTTAAAGCTAAAGAGCCTTTAGAAAAATCGTTTAAATCTTCTGGTAATTCAAAAATTGCAAAATCTGCAAAATAGTCTTTTTTTATTTCTCCCAAATTTAGCCCAAGTGCATTAGCTGCATTAGAGGTAACAGCGTCTATTAATTTTATTGCTAACTCTTTTGGCGGGATATCTGTATGCATAATTAATGCGCTTTTAAGTTCATCTAATATAGATAAAGAGTAGTTAGAGCTTAAGCCATCAGTACCTAGTAGTAAGTTATCTACACTAGATATATCAAGTTTTCCACAATCTAATAATCTATTAGAGCGTGGGCAGTGTATTACGCTAGAGCTGCTGCTATTTATTTTATTAAACTCTGCCTCTTTAGCCTGTGTTGCGTGCGTAAATAAAGTCTTAGTATCTTTAAAAGCTGATAAAAAGCCCTCTATTGTATTTACAGCAGTTTTGGTATTAAAAAACTTATTAAATAACTCTAAAAACTCTCCGCTATTGCTCTCTAGCCACTCTCTTTCGCTTTTAGATTCTAAAAAGTGTGCACTAACTAGAAGGTTTTGATTGTTAGCTATTTTTAAAACCTCTCTAATTAAAAATGGGTGCACAGAGTAGGGCGAATGTATAGCAATTGCTGGATAAAACTTATCGCTAGCATACTCTTTAGAGGCTTCTAGTCTCATCTTAAAATCTGCAAATAGAGCATCTACCATTGCTGGGTTAGAGCCTATTGCTTCGTTAAAATACACAACTCTTTGTGGGGCACTTACACAAGCTTCTAAATCTGCACCAAAGCTAGATATCTCACCAAATGTTGTTACTCCACTTTTTAGCATCTGCTCAAGTGATTTTTGCATAATATTACTATCTAGCTTCTCTACTAAATCATCTCTAAATTCGAAAACGCTATATAGCCACTCTATAAACCCACCAACTCTTAATGCAGATTTGTTTGCACTAAACTCTAAGTGAGTATGTGCATTAACAAATCCGGGGTAGAGTATACTATTTCCTTCATATCTTATTAGTTGAGCATTTGGGTATCTCTTTTTTATATCTTTAGCCAAACCAACCTCTATAATTGTTTTATCAAATACAATGGCACTATCTTGAATGTATTTATCTTTTACATAAATAAATTTACTCTCTATTATTTTCACTATTTATACCTTTTTAAACATCTTATAACAACACTTTTAATAGAATTATATCAAATTAAAAACAAAGGTAGATTATGAAAATAGCAGTTATTCAAGGACCAAACTTAAATATGTTAGGTGTTAGAGAGCAACACATCTATGGACCAATGAAGTTAGAAGAGATTCATCAACAGATGAAATCTTTTGCAGAGCAAAATGGCATAGAGATAGAGTTTTTTCAAAGTAACCTAGAGGGCGAAATTGTAGATAAAATTCAAGAGTGTATGGGCGATGCAGATGGAATTATTATTAATCCAGCAGCTTATTCTCATACTTCTATTGCAATTCGTGATGCAATTGCAGGTGTTGAAATTCCAGCAATCGAGGTTCATTTAAGCAATATCCACGCAAGAGAAGATTTTAGAAAAAAATCTATCACAGCAGAAGTTTGTGCAGGTGTTATAGCTGGTATGGGACCATTTGGTTACCATTTAGCAATGATTGGTATTACGCAAATTATGGGCGAAATTGCTGCAATGAGAGAAGCTCAAGAGCAACAACAAGAGGCATAATGAACTATATTGTTTACAAAAACGAAAACGCACTCTACTACGAGTGCGGATATAGTTGCGATAATGCTATATTTTTAAAACTTGGAAAAGATAGTTTTTTTATAACCGATGGACGCTACGAAATAGATGCAAAAGCAAATATTAAAAATAGCAAAATAGTAATAACAAACTCTTTAGTTTTAGAGTTAGCAAAAATTCTTAAAAAGAGTAGAGTTAAAAAGATTATAATAGACCCATTAGAGTGGAATCTTTTTAGTTTTAATCTTTTAAAAGATAATACACCTACAAAATTTAAACAAGTAGATTCATTTTCTCATAAAAAAAGAGTTATTAAAGATGATAACGAAATAAAACTACTCAAAAAAGCAGTTAAGCTTGGTAGAGAGGCTTTTAAGAGTGTAGCCAAAGAGATAACAGTAGGCAAAAGTGAAAAAGAGCTTAACTTTTTAGCAGAAACAATACTAAGAGATTATGGCGAAAGAGATTTAAGCTTTGAGCCAATATTAGCAATAGACGAAAATGCCTCTAAACCCCATGCTTTGCCAACAGATAAAATATTAAACAAAGACTCATTACTGCTTTTTGATGCCGGAGTAAAATATAAAAGATACTGCTCTGATAGAACAAGAACCTCTTTTTTCGATGGCGAAACTCTTCGTTTTAACTATAAGCAAAAGTATAAAAACAAAACTATACAAAAAGCGTACGATACAGTATTAAAAGCTCACGATAAAGCAATAAAAAAAGCAAGAAGTGGTATGAAAGCAAGTCAAATTGATAAAATTGCAAGAGATGTTATACAAAAGGCTGGTTTTGGTAAATATTTTGTTCACTCTACTGGGCATGGAGTAGGGCTAGATATTCATGAAATGCCTTACATTTCAAGTAAAAGCGAAACTATTATCGAAGATGGAATGGTTTTTACAATAGAGCCTGGAATCTACATTGAGGGTGAATTTGGAATAAGAATAGAAGATATGGTCTATATGAAAAACTCTAAAGCAGAAGTACTATAAAGTTTATGAATGGGTATATTACAAAGAAACAAAAAGATAATAAGCAGATAATAAAAAGTAGATATTTTCCATATAATACTAAAAAATATCAACCAAAAAATGCCTTAGCTTTAATAGGAGTAGGTGGGAATTTAGGCGATCTAAAAAGGCGTTTTAACAAGCTTTTTATATACCTAAAAAGAGATAAATTTATAAAAATAGTAGCAACATCTATTATTTATAAAAATCCACCTTTTGGATATTTAGAGCAGCCATATTTTTTTAATACGGCTATTTTAATCGAAACAAAATTAACACCAATGCAACTTTTAAAACATCTACAGCGTATAGAAAAGCATTTTGGTAGAAAAAGATTGTTTAAAGATGCACCAAGAACGCTAGATTTAGATATAATATTTTTTGAAAAGATGGTTATTAATAAAATACCAACACTTATAGTGCCTCATCCTCATTGGAGCAAAAGAGAGAGTGTAACTATACCACTAAATTACCTTAAAGGAGTAAAATGCTTAACGAGAGTTTTATAGCACCAACACCAAACGAAGCATATAAATTAGCTGTACAAAAATATGGCTCTATAGATAATTTTAAGGTAATAAAAGCGTCGCAAACCAGAGATAAAGATGGCAATATTGTATCTGAAATAACTATAGAAATAGAAGAAGCTATATATAAAAAATATGCTGGAGTAGACGAAGAAGAGGTGCTTTTAGAAGAGATTAATATTCTAAAAGCAAAAATGGATAAAATGAAAGAGGTTTTGCAACCTAAAGATAACAAACTTCAAGTTATAGATAGCGTTAAAGCTCTACTTACAGAAAAAGGCTTAAATAAAAAGTGGGTAGATTATATGCTAGACCCATTTTTAGGCACACAAGTTGCAGAAGATAGAGAGCTTTTACTCTCTTTTGTCTTAGAAGAGATAGAAGAGGCGCTAACAATTACAAAAAAACCAATAGAGGCAAGAGTAAATATATTTGTAGGACCTACAGGAGTTGGCAAAACAACAACAATTGCTAAAATTGTGGCTTGGAGTTTGCTAAAAAATATACATCCTAGCTCTATTGCAATTATAAATTTAGATAACTTTAGAGTAGGAGCATACGAGCAACTTGGCTTTTATGCACAAGGTTTAGGAGTAGATTACTACTGCATAGATAACATAGAAGAGTTTAGCCAACTTTTAGACGATTTAAAACGAAAAGATTTAATTTTTATAGATAGTGCTGGTAGCTCGCCTTACGATATGGAAAAGCTTTTAAATACAGTAAAGTATTATAAAAGCAATAGCTCCCTAGAAAATAGTAGCGTTAATTTAGTTGTTTCTGCAGCATCTAAATATGTCGATTTAAAAGATATTTATGAGCATTTCTCTTTTTTAAATATCGACAGAGTTATTGCAACGAAAGTTGACGAAACAAGAAATACAGGTAATTTAATTGCCTTTTTATTAGATACAAAGTTACCTGTTTCGTTTATAAGCGATGGTCAAAAAGTTCCTAACGATATAAAAATAGCAAGCAAAAGAGCAATTTTAGAGCACTTTATTGGTGATATAGATGATAAATAATCTACAAGCTAACTTAAGTGGCTTTAATAAAGAAGGCTTAGAGCTTTATAGCGAGCCAATAGATATTGTCAAAAGCGATTTAAAAGCAATAAATAGTGGCTCTTGGCTAGAGATTAATGCTAAAGAGATAAAAGTCTACTCTAATGAATTTAGCGCTAAATTATTTGCAGAAGGTAGATATATTCTTTTAAATAAAGATAAAAAAATTAATCTAAAATCAAGCAAAAAAAAGAGTCTATATTTAAAATTGTATATACCCAAAAAGATAAAAAGTGCAAACAATGCAATTGCTAAATTTGCTATTAGTGGTATGTTAATGCAAGGCAAAGAAGAGCTTTTTAAAATAAAAGTTTACATTACAGAAAAAATATATTTAGAGGTAGTATGAAAAAAGTTTTAGTAGGAATGAGTGGTGGTGTTGACTCTACTGTAACAAGTG
>CAYMUV010000034.1:0-7250 GCA_964393855.1 uncultured Nitratifractor sp. | reverse complement strand
AGATTTTATCTTTTAGCCAACACTTTTATAGCTACCATTGCTATAAGTATCTCTAGGATTGCTGCTAATATTAAAGAGTAGTAGTTTAAGAGGGTAATATATTCGGTGTTGTAGCCTATGGTTGCTACAGCTACTATTAGTGTTAGGGGCATAGATAGTGATAGGGCTACTGTTAGACCCTCTTTTATGTTTATGAACTTTTTTAGTGGATAAGCTGATATAAACTTTATTGCAAATGATAGTGTCACTATAAGTAGTGCATCTGGTAGTACGCCATCTAATTTAATAGCTGTTAAGTCGAATGTTGTGCCTACATGTATAAAAAAGAGTGGTACTAAAAAACCAAAGCCAAAATTTCCTATTTTCTCTTCTAATTCGTGTTTATGGTGGAAGAATGCACTAATTGCAACACCTGCTATAAATGTTCCAAGGGCTAGCTCTAGGTGTAAGCGTATCATTACAACAATAAATAGGAAAAATAGTGCCATACTTAAGCGTATATCTTGTTCGGCGTGGTCTTCGTTTGGCATTAGTTTATCTTTTAGCTCTGGACTCCACCAAAACATAAAATTTATTGCTTTATAAAGAATAACAATCAGCATAATAAAGCCAAATAAAATTGCCAATTTTTCGCCTAACTCTAAGCTAAAGCCTACCTCTATCGCGGCATCTAGTACAGTAAGTAAAATAATACTAGATACTTCGCCAAGTACGCCTACTATAAAGGCAATCTCTAGCCACTTTGTATCTTTGGGGTAGGCTTTAGATATTGTTGCTAAAAGCCCAATAGATATAAGTGGTAAAGAGATTGCATATATAACATTTAAATGGAATATATAAAACGATGCTATGGTTGTAATGGCAAGTAAGCCAATAAAGAGAGATGCCCTTTGAATAAGCTCTTTTGATGCACCTAAAAGTTTAGATAAATTTACCTCTAATCCTGCTAAAAACATTAAATATAAAAAGCCAACTTCGGCTACTAAGTCGAAATATTCGTTTTTATGTAGCACTCCAACTGTTACTAAAATTGAGCCAATAAGTATCTCGACAGCAGGAATAGGGGTTTTTATTAGCCCCGAAATAAAAGGCGATAACCACAAAATAAGTGCTAGGGTTAAAATTAGGTAGATATCGCTAGGCATTACAATCCTTTGCAATTGATAAGCCTAACTCTTGCAGCCTATCTCTATCTAATTTTGCACTTATACCTTTTGTTGTAAGGTAGTTGCCAATTACTATAGAGTTACAACCTGCTTTAAACATCTCTAGCTCCTGCTCTTTGCTTTTAAATATATGCTCTCTGCCACCTGCAACCATTATTTTAGAATCTTTTAAAAGTTTAGAAATCTTCTCTATTATAGCTAAAGCATCTTTATACTCTATGTTTCTGCTCTTTATTGGCAATTTTGGGTTTGGAATATAAAAGTTTATAGCTACAGAATCTGGCTTTAGAGAGGCTATTGCTTCTATTAGCTCTTCTCTATCTTTGGCACTCTCTCCCATTCCAAAAATACCACCTGTGCATATTTTTAAACCAACTTCTTTGGCATTTACGACAGTATTGTATCTCTCTTGCCAAGTGTGAGTTGTGCAAATTTTAGAGTAGTAGTTTTGCGAACTCTCTAAATTATGGTTATAGCTATCTACCCCTGCATCTTTTAAGACTTTTAACTGCTCTTTTGTAGCTGTTCCATTGCAAGCGATAATATTTATATTAGGTATCTCTTTTTTAATTGCTTTAGTAATTTGGGCTATATTTTCGCATTTGTTGCTATCTAAGCCTTTTCCCGCAGTTACAAGGCAGTAGCCCAATGCTCCATGCTCTTTTGCTACTTTTGCCTCTTTTAGTATCTGCTCTATCGGCTTAAATTTATATCTATCTATATCGGCTTTATATCTAGCACTTTGTGCACAAAACGAGCAATCTTCGCTACAGTTGCCACTTAAAATATTATTTATTGCACATAAAAAAATCTTTTTTTGCAACTTTAACCTTTAAATTTATATATTTTACTCTGCCACTTGCTTGCTTGTGGCTCTTTAAATAGTTGTTTAACTAAATATCTATCTTTAAATACCTCTATTAAGGCACACTCTGTTAAATTTTTCTCTCTTGCACATACTTCGCCTGGGTTTAAAAAAAGAGTACTATTTTTAAACTCTACACTAAATTGGTGTGTATGTCCAAAAAGTACAATATTGCTATCTGGGCTTAGGTAGTAGGGTAGGTGCATCATTTTTATAGTTGTATCTTTTATTTTTAAGTAGTAGGGCTCTTTATAGATTTTGTATTGGTTTTGCATATCTATTAATTGGTGGTCGTTATTTCCATAAACTGATGCGTATGGTAAGCCTGCCTCTTTTAAGGCAATTAGGTTAGAAGGCAAAACAAAATCGCCCAAATGTAATAGGCAGTTTGCCCCCTCTGATATAAGCTTTTTAATAGCCTCTTTTTGTAACTCCTCTTTAGTGTGAGAGTCGCTTAAGACCCCTATTTTAAAGCTACTCAAACTACTTTTTTACCTCTTCTTTATATTTACATTTTAGGCACTCATCAACTGTTTTTGTTTTAAGCTCTTTGTGTACCATCAAGTAGCCACACTCTGGGCATTTTTTCTCTATTGGTGGATAGTTTGTTATAAATTTACATTTAGGGTAGTTTTCGCAACCAAAGAATTTTCCTCTTCTGCCACTTCGCTCTAGTAGCTTACCGCCACACTCTGGGCAAGGAACTTTAGACTCTTTAGGTGGTGTTAAAGGTTTTGCATTTTTACATTTAGGGTAAGCTGAACATGCTAAAAACTTACCACGGCGAGAGTTTTTTACAACCATAGGCGAACCACACTTATCGCAAACTTCGTTTGTCTCTTCTGGTTGTGCTTTGCCACTTTTGTCTTCTTTCATATTTCGGCTATATTTACATTTTGGAAAGTTTGAGCAAGAGATAAATTCTCCATATCTACCCTTTCTAATTACAAGCTCTCCGTCGTCACAATCTGGGCATTTTTCGCCAATTGGTGTTACCTTTTTTTGTGATGGAATCTCTTTTTTACCATTCTCTATTTTTTTCATAAATGGTTCGTAGAAATCTTTTAAAACTTTTTGCCAATTCTCTTTACCTTCGGCTATTAAGTCTAGCTTCTCTTCCATATTAGAGGTAAAGTTAGAATCAACAATTTCATCGAAGTACTTCTCTAAAAGCTCTATTACAGTAAATGCAATCTCTGTTGGGATAATTCGCTTTTTTTCTATCTCTATATAGTTTCTTGTTTGCAAAATTGTAATTGTTGGTGCATATGTACTTGGTCGCCCAATTCCTCTTTTTTCTAGCTCTTTAATTAAACTAGCTTCCGAGTATCTTGCAGGTGGCTCTGTAAAGTTTTGTTTAGCCTCTATTTTATCTAGTTTAACTTCTTGATTCTCCTCTAGTTTTGGCAATATTGTATCTTTGTCGCTATAGCCTGTAACACGGTAAAATCCATCAAATAGCATCTTTTTACCTTGCGCTTTAAATACGGCTCTTTGTCCACCTATAAATAGGTTTTGTAACTCATATTTAGCATCGTTCATTTGGCAGGCTAAAAATCTATTGTAGATAATTGTATATAGCCTTAATTCGCTAGAGTCTAAATACCCTTTTGCAATCTCTGGTGTAAACTCTATATTAGTAGGTCTAATTGCTTCGTGTGCCTCTTGAGCCCCTTTAGATTTAGAGCTATAATATTTTGCTTTGCTTGGCAGATAATCTTTGCCATATCTTTTTTCGATAAACTCTCTAGCACTCTCAACTGCCTCTTTTGCTAAGTTTAAACTATCGGTTCTCATATATGTAATTACACCTGTTACGCCATTGTTTGTTTTTACACCTTCGTAGAGTTTTTGAGCTATTTGCATTGTTCTTTTTGGTGCAAAACCTAGTAGCGTAGATGCTGCTTGTTGTAGTGTCGATGTCATATATGGTGGTGGAGTCTTAGCACTCTTTTTTAGAGTCTCTATTTTTGTAACTTTAAAAATATCTCTTTGCGAACTATTTACAATTTCGTCGGCTAGCTCTTTGTTTGATATTGTTAATTTAGATATTTTTTTACCATCAAAACTATATATGCTAGCATCTATAACCTTTTCGAAAAGTGCATTGATACTCCAGTACTCTACCGGTTTAAATGCTTTAATTTCTCGTTCTCTATCTACAACAATTTTTAGAGTCGAACTTTGTACTCTACCTGCACTTAAGCCTCTTTGAATTTTATTTGCAAGAAGTGGTGATAGTTTATATCCTACTATTCTATCTAGCAGTCTTCTTGTCTGTTGTGCATCTATACTATCCATATCTACAACTCTTGGGTTATCAAGAGCCTTTTTAATTGCACTTTTTGTAATTTCGTGAAATACAATTCTTGGAAGCTCGGTTGGCTCTTTGCCAATTGCTTTTGCTACATGGTAGCCTATTGCTTCTCCTTCGCGGTCTTCATCGGTTGCGAGGTATATAACTTCTGCCTCTTTAGCTAACTTTTTTAACTCTTTAACAGTATCTTTATTATCTTTAGATACAACATATTTTGGAGTAAACTCTCCATTATCATCTATTGTAATACCAAATTGAGTTTTTGGCAAATCTCGTATATGCCCTTTAGAGGCAATTACTTTATAATTTTTGCCTAAAAAGTTACTAATTGTTCTAGCTTTTGCTGGTGACTCTACTATGATTAAGTTTTTCATAAACGACCTAACTTTTAAAATTTAATATTAAATTACCCATATATAAAAGAGTAAATTTTTCGCCATTTTAACATAGTTTGATAAATTTATAGGATATAATTACAAAAAATATAAGGATAATTTAATGAAGAAACTAACTTTAGTGTTACTATTTATATTAACATATACCCAATTTATGCAAGCAAAAGATATTGATTACATAGATAAAATTATAAATCTTTACAATATTACATCTAGTGGCTCAGTTGAGTATAATGCTACAAGAGTTGAAGATGGCTACAATTTGCAAATTAAGCCAAAAGATGAGTTTTTTAAAGATATATTAAGCAATAAACCAATTCATATAAAAGTAGATGAGGGTCCAATTGTTACTTCGCCACACTTTACTTTTGCAAAAGCAGGAATGAGTGCAAAGGGTTTGGCTGTAGATTTATTAAACCCAAAACTAGTAGGCGATATTAACAGCTCTTTAAAAAATAAACCAAACTATATATATGAGGGTAAAGTAACTTTTGGTGGAGAGTTAGAAGAGAGCTTAAGCCTTGAGCCACTAGATATCGATACAAAAGATATGCTACTTAAAACATCTAAAATTATCTCTAAGAGCAGCTTTGATTTAGATACAATTACTGGAGAAAATAGCATTAAGATAGATAAAATAGAACTTAAACCAAAAGAGCAAAATGTAGGTGATATGAGAGCAGATGGGGTTAATATAAAAGTAAAAGTTACCCAAGAGCCAATAGATAACATTATGCTTTTTTCAAATGTAATAATCTCTGCTGATAAATTGCACTTTAAGGCAAAAGATAAAAATAGCGAGACAAATTTTTCGCTTTTGGCTAATATAGATAGTAAAAGAGTAGATTCTAATTTACTAGATAGCAGTTTAAAATTTAACTTTAAAGCATTCGACGAGCCTACAATAGCTCTTGCAAAAGGTGTTAAAGATTTAAATCTAAATATAGCTGTTAAAAATTTAGGAATTAAAGGAATGTTAGCTCTTGCAAAGCTTCAAAAAGAGTATAATAAGTTAAATCATCAAATGATAGATGCTAGCAAAAAGGGTGATGAAATAGCAATGCAAAAGGCTATACTAGCAAACCAAGAGCTAACAAATAAGTTAGTGCCAATTTGGAACAATACTATGATAGCAGACAAAACAAGAGTTGTTGCAAACTTAGAGGCAGTTGGTCAAAAAAGAAGTGCATTAAAATTAAATTTACTATATAAGGGTAAGCCTTTAAGTGGAGATGCAAATAGTGCATTTATCTCTTTGGCTGCACAACAGCTTAACTTATTTGATGGCGATATAGAGATAGATTTAGACTCTAATTTAGCAACTAGCATTAATCCTTTGGCTATGATGGGTTTATCTATGTTGGTAAATAAACACTTTGCTACACAAAAAGATGGAGTATATCACTTAAAAGCACAATTAAAAGGTGGTAAGATTGTAATTAATGGCAAAGCGTATGCACTACCAGAACTTGCAAAGGCACTATTTTAATAGATGTGCTCTATCTTTGGAGTTGTAGGAGCTAATCCAAAAGGTGCTAGTAAAGCATTTAATAGCCTATCGCATAGAGGCAAAGATGGCTCTAAAATAGTAGAGGCAAAAGAGTACTTTTTTGGCTCACACCGCTTAGCAATAGAGAGCTGCAATTTAGAACATAACCAACCACTTCAAATAGGCAACTATATAGCTACTTTTAATGGTGAAATATACAACTACAAGCAATTAATAAAAGAGTATAAACTAAATGCAAAAGATGAGATAGAGACTATTTTAGAGCTATTTCTTAAGGGCTTAGATTTACCAGAACTACTTAGTGGTATGTATGCAATTTCTATATTTAATGTTGTATCTAAAGAGCTATATTTATATAGAGACTTAGTTGGCAAAAAGCCAATATATTACGCCTTAAGAGATGGAGTTTTCTATTTTGCTAGCGAAGTTAAGGCAATAAATTATCTACTAGGGTTTAATTTAGATAAAAGAGAGTTGCACCACTACTTAGGCTATGGCACAACTGTTGCACCATATACTTTACAAAAGGGTGTTTATAAAGTGCCACCTGCTTGTAAGCTCTACTTTGATGGTGCAAATATAGAGTTAAACCATTTTGATAAACTATTAGATAATAGAGTAATTTACAAAGATGAAAATAGTGCTACAAAAGCTTTAGAAAAGCATCTAAAAAGTGCAGTTTTAGCAAGAGTACCTAAGAGTTTAGAGTGGGGAGTTTTATTAAGTGGTGGCTTAGACTCCTCTTTGGTGGCATCTTTGGCAAATAGTTTGGGTAGGGGTAAGATAAATCTATTCTCTGTTGGGTACGAAGGTTATAAAAATCACGATGAACGAATGTTCGCCAAAGAGGTAGCAGAATACTTGGGTGCTAATTTTTACGATTTTAACTTTACTAAAGAGGATTTTTTTAATACAATCGATGAGATGTTAGAGCTTATAGATGACCCAATAGGCGACCCAGCACAAATACCACTATACTTTTTAATAAAAAAAGCAA
>CAYMUV010000033.1:0-7278 GCA_964393855.1 uncultured Nitratifractor sp. | reverse complement strand
TTATATATGATAGACCAATCTACTAAAACCATAGATGAGTTGCTTTTAGAATTAACAAGCAACTCTAATGGCTACTATATAGAGCAAAGTAGTATTGCAACTAAAGTTGATATATCTGGTCATACTACTTACTCTCGTTTTAAATATTTTAGTGGCAAGGTTACTAAAATATTATTAGAACAGCATAAATCAAAAATTATAAATTTAGCTATTCCTTTAAAAGGTTTTGGTGCTTTAGTATTAGAGTATAGTGGTAAACATCAAAATGCTTTTGTCTCTTTGGTTTCACATTTTATTAAAGATTATAGAGATAAAATTTATATAACTACACAAAACAACTTTAAGATTACATTATATATTAAGTTAAAAAATAGCGACTTAGAGAGCTTTTTAGATGTAAAAAAGCAAATTATATCTAATTTAGAGTCAAGGCTAGAAAATGAGTGGTTAATATTGCCTAATAGTTTAAATCCAGATATTGGTAATATATTAATTTTGCCTAGAGAAGTTATAGAGATTTAAAAAAATAATTACAAAAAAATTGCAAATTTTAATATTGGTTAATATGATAATTTAATTTTTTGTGGTATAATATTTTTAGAAACTAAAATATTGGAGTATATCATGAGCGACACATTAGATGATTTGATTTTAACAGAGAAAGAGCCGGAGAACAAAAACTCTAAATCTATGCTAGGAATTTTAGCATTAGTAGTTATTTTATTAATTGCAGGTGCAGTTCTAGCTAAAATGATTTTTGATGGTGATGCAAACACAACTAAAGCCAATACAGAAGTTGTAGCAAAAGATGTTGCAAGTAGTAGTACTGCTACTGCAAGCGAAAATGCAGCCGAAAACAATATGGCAGCTAATAATAACTCTGATGTAGCATCTATTAATAGTGAAGACCCAGATTTAGCACCATTAGATAATAACGAAAATGGTGTTCCTTCTAATGTAGATACAGTGAGTATTGATGATACAAAAAATGAAGCTAAAAAAGTTGTGCATGAAGTTACTAAAAAAGTAGAAGATAAGACAAAAGATATTGCTGATGATTTAAATGTTGCACCAGTTCAAGAGGTTAATAGTAATAGTGTAGAGCACAAAGTTCAGAAAAAAGTTGTTCATCACACTAAACCAAAAGTTGTACACCATAAAGTTGCTAAAAAACATATTTATGGTGGTAGTGGTAATGTTTATATCCAAGTTGGATCATTTGCAGTTGGTCCACAAGAGAGCTTTATTAACAAAATTAGAAGAGCTGGTTTTCACTATAGAATTAAAACAATTAATGGCTTAAGAAAAGTATATGTTGGACCATTTGAGAGTAGAAGTCAAGCTGCTAATATCTTAGGTGTAGTTAAATCAAGAATTAGCTCTCAAGCATTTATTAAGTAGGTCGAATGGTTAAGAGTTTTCTATTTGATCAACTAAGTGCAGTTGCACTATATGCTGAGTTAAAAAAAAAGTTTAATAACGAAATTACTATGCTCTTTGAGAGCGTAGTAACTAGCGAAGATGGAAACTTTAGCTTTATAGCTATTGGAGCTAAAGAGAGAATTACCTACAAAGATAACAAAACTATCTATAACGAAAAAGAGATAGATTTAAACCCATTTGAATTTTTAAAAGAGTACTATAGCTCAATAGATAAAAGTGCCTATAAAGAGTTATCTAGAAAAGTTGGTTTTAATTTTATAGATGGATTTATTGGCTATATTGGTTACGATATGGTTAAAGTGTTTGAGCCAACTCTTAAAGAGACTATGGATAACTTAACAGATACTCTAAATACTCCAGATTTAGATCTTATTCGTCCAAAAATTATTATTGGATACTCTCATAAAAGCTCGGAGATATCTATTATAGATAGTACAAATGAATACAAAGATATGGTCGAAGAGATTACAAAAATTATCTCTAGTGCTCATACTCCAGAGCCAATTATTCCAGCTAAATTAGACGGCGAGGGCGAATTTGCAATAAGTAAAGAGCGCTTTATGCAAATAGTAGATGAAGCAAAAGAGCATATTCGCGCTGGTGATGTATTTCAGATGTTGCCATCTAATAGATATACACAAAAAGGGCAAATTGACCCAATAAGTTTTTATAGAGTACTTCGTTCTAAAAATCCATCTCCATATATGTTTTTGTTAGAGTTCGAAGATTTTGTAATTTGTGGTTCTTCGCCAGAAGTTATGGTTAGATTAACAGATGGCGAAATTTTGCTTAGACCAATAGCAGGTACTAGAAAACGAGGCAAAACTCCACAAGAAGATTATAAAATGGAGCAAGAGATGCTCAATGACCCTAAAGAGTGCGCAGAACATCTTATGCTTATAGACTTAGGCAGAAACGATGTTAGTCGTGTTGCAAAGGTTGGAACTGTTAAAGTACCAAATATGATGCGAGTAGAGAGGTATTCTCATGTAATGCATATGGTTTCTGATGTTGTTGCAGAGATAGAAGATGGTAAAGATATGTTTGATCTATTTGCAGCTACATTTACAGCAGGTACAATGACAGGAGCACCAAAGATTAAAGCTATGGAGCTTATAGCAAAATTCGAGGGCTTAAAAAGAGGTTTTTATAGTGGTAGTGTAGGCTACTTTAGTTTTACAGGCGATATGGACTCTGCAATTGCAATTAGAACGGCACTATTAAATAAAGAGGCAATTATTCTACAAGCAGGTGCTGGTATAGTAGCAGATAGTGTACCTAAATTAGAAGAGCTAGAAGTTAGAAATAAACTTATGGCACTAATTGCAACTCTTAAAGAGATGCAAGAGTTAAAAGAAGATAATAACTTAATATCATTAAAAGAGTTTGATTAATGGCAGATAAATTTGCAATTTTTGGTAACCCAGTAGAGCACTCTATGTCGCCTAAAATGCACAATTGTGCATTTATAGAGCTTGGTATTAATAGTGTATATTACAAAATTTTACTAGAAGATGGAACTAAATTAAAAGAGATTTTTTTAGAAGAGGGGCTAAAGGGTGCAAATATTACTGTTCCTCATAAAGAAGCAGCATACAGTGCTTGCGACAAGCTAGATGACTTTGCTAAGAAGGTAGGAGCAGTTAATACAATAGTTAAAAAAGATGGCTTACTATATGGCTACAATACAGATGCTCCAGGTTTTTTAAAATCTATTGAGAAGTTTGATAATATTAAATCTATACTTATTTTGGGTGCAGGTGGAACTGTGCAATCTACTTCGGATATTTTAAGAGATGCAGGTTATGATATTACTATATTAAATCGCTCTCAAAGTAGATTAGACTATTTTGATAAAAAGGGTTTTAAAACATATACGCACGATAGTTTTAATCCAGATAAATACGATTTAATAGTAAATATGACAAGTGCAGGATTAAGCGATTTAAACTATCCCGCACCTAAAGAGATATTAGAGCAAATATTGCCAGATGCAAAAGCTGTTGTAGATATTATTTATGGTAAAGATACACCATTTTTAAAGTTAGCAAAAGAGTATAACCTGCCAACTGTAGATGGTAAAGAGATGCTTTTACAGCAAGGTGTTTTAGCCTTTGATTACTTTACAAACCATACTCAAGATTTAGAAAAAGCAGAAGCAATTATGAGAGAGGCTCTATACTATTAGCTTCTGCATTGTGCTTGTGTTATAATAATATTTATAGTTTTAAAAAATCTACTTTAAACTCTTTTTCTCTAAAAACTCCATACTCTTTATTGCAAGCAAAAGATGGTAAAGAGATATATCTATCTATAACTCTACCTTGATGAAAGTGCCCTTCTATTATTAAGTCACTATTATAATTTTGTAAAATTTTATTTATTATCTCTTTAAAGTTTTTAATATTTGTGCAAATTTTTTTACTGCTCATACTCTCTAGTTTTGTTTTTGGATAACTCTCGGGTATTAAACTAATAATTAGTGGGCTTCTAATTAATTTTGTATATATTTTATATCCAAGGGTTGTATTATATTTATCTCCGTGCGATAGTGCAATGGTTTTTGAAGCACTTGTCAAAACTAAAGGCTGTTTTTCTATTGGAATAATATTTATATTTTTAAATAGTGCTTTTAAATTAAAGTCGTGATTGCCTTCTAAATAGATTACCTCTATATCTTTTGCTATATCTTCTAGTAGATTAATTTCGCTTCTAAATTTATTGCTTAAATAACTGCTGCCACCAACTAAAAGGTCGAAAATATCACCCATAAGTATTAATTGCTTTGTAGCTATATTACCGCTTTTAATCTTATTTAAAAACTCTACTAACTCTTTAGAGTGGTTTGGATAGTGGGCATCTGCAATAAAAATTGCCCCATCTTGTAGCTTATGGGACATAGGCAATTTTTGGTACTCCTGTACTCTCTTTTAAACCCATTGCAATATTAGCAGATACTAAAGCTTGCGAGCTTGCGCCTCTTAGTAAATTATCGATTGCAGAGCTAATATATAAAGAGCCTTCATTTACAGCAGCAAAGATATCGCAAAAGTGTGTTCCTGCTACATCTTTAATATTTACAGGTGTCTCTCTAACTCTTATAAACTCTTCATCTTTATAGTGCTCTTTTAAAATTTCTAGCGGATTAATATTATCTTTTAGCTCTGCATATACCGATACTAACTCGCCTCTAGTTACAGGTATTAAGTGTGGTACAAAGTTTACTCTAAACTCTTTATTATAGAGTTTTGCAATCTTCTCTTTTATCTCTGGTGCATGTCTATGTTTTAGTGGGTTATATGCAAAGATATTTTCGTTTATATTTACAAAAGTATTTGTATTAGTTAGCTTTTTACCAGCACCACTTACCCCACTTTTTGCATCTACATAAATTGCACTATCATCTTTTAAATATGGAATAAATGGCAATAATCCAAGTAAAGTAGCAGTTGGGTAGCACCCAGGGCTTGCAACTACTTTTGCATCTTTAATATCTTCTCTAAAGTACTCTATAAGTCCATAAGCAGAGTGTTTTATATTCTCTTTATCTTCGTGTGGGCAGTAGGCTTTTTCGTAAGTCTCTAACTCTAATCTATAATCTGCAGAGAGGTCTATTACTTTAATATCTCTTGCTATAAACTCTTTAGCAACATTCATAGCAGTCTTATGAGGTAGGGCTAAAAATACCAATTTGCATGTAGCGGATATTTTATCTATATCTACTTTATCTACATTAAAATCGAAAACATCTTTTAGTGATGGGTGCAGGTTTACAAGCGATATATCACCTTGACTTGTTGCCAAATACTCTATTTTAAACTCTGGATGAGTAAGTATAAGTTTTACTAACTCTAAACCTGTATATCCGCTAACACCTACTACTGCTACTCCTATACTCATATTAAAGCTCTATTGGTACATATTTTATCTCTTCGATATCGAAGCTCTTTTTGCCACTTGGTAAAGTTATCTCTACTTCGTCTCCCTCTTCTTTACCTAAAAGAGCTCTAGCCATTGGCGATTCGATAGAGATTAAACCTTTACTTGGATTAGACTCTTGTACACCCACTATTGTATATACACTCTCTTCGTCTGTATCTTGGTCGGTTAAAACAACTGTAGAGCCAAAGCTAACTCTTTGGTGTGCTAGCTTAGATGGGTCGATAACTTGAGCACGACCTGTAATATCTGTAAGCTCTGTAATGCGAGCCTCCATTAAGCCTTGCTTCTCTTTCGCAGAGTGGTACTCGGCATTCTCTTTTAAATCGCCAAGTTCTCTAGCTTTATCTATCTCTCTTGCAATATTTGCGCGTTCTTCGTTTTTTAGTTGCTCTAACTCTTGTGTTAATTTTTGATATGTAACATTTAGCATAGGAACTTTTTGCACAATGTTTCCTTTTTAATATATTTTTAGGGTATTATATCAAAAAAATTATAAGGTCTTTGTAATGAAAAAAACAGTTCTTTTAACTAACGACGATGGTTTTGATGCTAGCGGATTAAAAGCACTTATCGAAGCCATAAAACCACTTGCAAATGTTATTGTAGTTGCTCCTACTTTGCAAAAGTCTGCTAGTGGGCACTCACTTACACTAACTAGACCTCTTAGATTTATAGAGATAGAAGAGAATTTTTATAAATTAGATGATGGTACACCAAGTGATTGTGTGTTTTTATCTATAAATAAACTCTTTAAAGATAAATTGCCAGATTTGGTAGTTTCTGGTATAAATATTGGTGCTAATATGGGCGAAGATATTACTTACTCTGGTACAGCAGCAGCTGCCATGGAGGCAGTTTTACAAGGCATACCAGCAATAGCAATATCGCAAGTATGTATGAAAAATTGTGCAGATGTCGAAAAGCTTAACTACGAATTGGCAAAAAAGAGCATTGCAGAAGTTGTTAAAAAAGTATTAGATGGTGGTTTTCCTCTTGGAAGCAGAAAACTGCTTAATATAAATATTCCACCAATTAAACCAAGTGATTGCAAAGGCTTTATGGTTACTCATGCAGGAAAACGAGAGTATGGCAATAGCGCCGAGGTGCATATAAACCCAAGAGGTTTAGAGTACTACTGGATAGGTTTACCAAAATTAGAGTGGCAAAATAGAGAAGAGATTACAGAACACCCAAGCGATTTTGAGGCTATAAAAAACAACTATGTATCTATAACACCTATACAGCTAGATATGACAGATTACAAAAGCATAAAGAGTTTAGAGGAATGGATTTAAAATATAAACGCTGTCAAATGCTTTTTGGCGAAGATAATTTTAAAAAATTACAAACGACAAAAGTACTAATTTTAGGAGTAGGGGGCGTTGGTAGCTACGCCTTAGATTGCTTATATAAAAGCGGTATAACAAATATTACAATTTTAGATTACGACAGCTACGATGAGACAAACCTAAATAGGCAAATTGGAGCTAAGGGTAATATTGGTAAAAATAAAGTAGAAGTTTTATCTAAACTCTATCCGGGTATTAAAACAATAAATCAAAAAATGGATTTAGAGTGGGTAGAGAGCTTCGATTTTGAACCATACGACATTGTTATTGATGCAGCAGATACAACAAAAGTAAAAGTCGAAGTTGCTAAAAAATGCTATAAAAAGTTAATAATGTCGCTAGGTAGTGCTAAGCGATACGATTTTAGTAAAATTGAAGTTACAACAATCTTTAAAACACATGGCGATGCACTAGCAAGAAAAATCAGATACGAGCTAAAAAAAGCAAAATTCAATAAAAAATTCACCGTAGTCTTTAGTACCGAAGAGCCAAGCTGCAAAGATAAAGGCTCTTTTGTTGCAGTAACCGGAGCTTTTGGCTTAGC
>CAYMUV010000032.1:0-7636 GCA_964393855.1 uncultured Nitratifractor sp. | reverse complement strand
ATTTTAAAGCATTCTCGAAAGTATCCAAAACAGTCAATAAATCCCTTGCAAAACTCTCATTAGCATACATTAAAGCAGAATTTTTCTCTTTCTCTAAGCGTTTTTTAGAGTTTTCGAAATCTGCAAATACTCTTAGGTATTCGTTTTCTTTCTCTTTAAGTTGCTCTTGACACTTGCTAAGTTCATCTTCTAAAGAGTTTTCCTCTTCTTTTTCTTTAGCTGTCTCTTCTTGGCTCTCTTTTTGTTCTATATCTTCTTCTTGTATTTTTTTATCTTCTTGGCTCATTTTTGCCTCCATAATATAAAAGATAGGTAGAATTATATAATATTGAGTTAAATTTGTCAAGAGATAATATAGTTAAAACACTAAAGAAAGTTGATATAAATAGACTAAAGTTTAGCAAAAAGGGTCTAAAAATGGCTTTTGATGGTACTTAATTAAAGAAAAGTAAAATTGTAAATTAATATTGTGTAGGTAAAATAAGATGAAGCTAGGAATTAGTTTCTAATTCCTAAAGCCTCTTTAACTTCGTTATATTTAGCGAAATCTTTTTTTCTTAGGTATCTCATTAATCTTCTTCTTTGACCAACAAGTTTTAATAGACCAAGTCTTGAGCTATGATCTTTTTTATTTGTTTTTAAATGCTCTGTTAAATATTGAATTCTATCTGTTAAAAGAGCTACTTGAACCTCTGTTGAACCTGTGTCTTTGTCGTTACGAGCAAACTTAGAGATTATCTCTTGCTTTTTCGCCGAATCTAAAGCCATGGTGACCTCCTGATTGGTATTTATTTTGAGCCAAAATAGTACCCAAACTTTTATTAATTCTAAATAAAATCCTACTAATAAACTCTTTGTAATTCAAATTAGAGTAAAATAGTCCTATATTGAATAAAGGCAAAAGATGTTATTAACTAGGGCAAGTGAGTATGCTTTATTATCGCTAGATGCAATTTTAAAAAATGAAAATTTAGTTGGTTCAGAGCAGTTAGCTAAAGAGCTACATATATCTAAAAGTTTTTTAGCAAAAATTCTACAAAATTTAACAAGAGCAGGTATATTAACATCTCATCGAGGTGCTCAAGGTGGCTATACATTAAGTAAAGATACAACTGAGATTACAATTTACGATGTAATTAATGCAGCCGAAGGCAAAAAGGTAGCTGTATTTGATTGTCTATCTCAAACTTGCCCAAATGGTACTGTGGGCACTTGTTCTATCTCTCCTTTTTTGGCTAGATTTCAATTTAAAATAGATAACTATTTAAAAAATATAACACTAAAAGAGCTATTTAATGAGTAATGAATTTAATTATATATACCATCTATCTCATATTGATTTAGATGGTTATGGATGTCAATATCTAACAAATCAGGTTTTTGAAAATATAAAGTTTTATAACGCAAATTATGGGGCAGAAGTAAGCCAAAGATTAGAAGAGATTTTAGATGATATTAGTAGAGATAAAAAAGATGATTTTAAACCATTAATACTAATAACAGATTTAAATTTAACAACTAAAGAGGGAAATACCCTAGAGAAAGCTGCAGTAAAAGCAGGTGCTAAAATATTATTGCTAGATCATCATGCAACAGGCAAAAATGCAGATGAAAAGTTTGCTTGGTACAATTTAGATACAACAAAATGTGCAACTTTAATTACATACAATTGGTTACAAAATAGTTTTAATTTTGACTCAAAAGAGGAATTTAAAGCGATTGTAGAGGCTATAAATGCCATAGATATTTGGGTAGATAGTAGCAAATATTTTGATTATGGTAGAGTACTTTTGGGTATGATTAGTGGCGCTAGAGAGGTAAATAGGGTAGTTTTTGCTAATCAAGATAGAGAGTATAAGTTTACTTTAATAGATAGTGCTAAAAAGATATTAGATAGCACAAACTTAGAAGATGCACCAATAGAGTTAGACGATAGATTACACTTTATTAAAAAAGAGTTTTTTAAAGGTGTTAAAAACGATACAAAAGATAATTTAGTAGCAAATTATGTTACAGGTATCTTAACTAAAAATAGAGATAATATGAAAATAGAGTACAATGGAAAAGTTGGCATATTAACTTACTCTACCGGTAATACATCTTTAATAGGTAATAATTTTTTGTTAGCTAATGAAGATTTCGATTTCTATATGGATGTAAACTCTCGAGGTGGTTTTAGCCTAAGAAGTAATAATAAAGTAGATGTATCTCAAATGGCAGAAAAAATAGGTAATGGTGGTGGACACCCAAATGCAAGTGGTGGCAAGATAGAAAACTATAAAGACTATTTTGTATATAATAAACTAAGAGATTCAATTCAAGAGTATTTAAAATCTAAGGAGTAGGTATGAGTAAAATTTTTATTATGTTAAAACTGCAACAAGAGCTTAACGATAATACAAATGGGAAAGGCTGGGAAAATGGCTTAACAAACAAGGGTAAAATTATCGATTGGAAAAGATGTATCTATTTAGAAGCGGCTGAGCTTGTAGAGTCGTATCCGTGGAAACATTGGAAAAATATAGATGCAAAAGTAGATTACGAAAATGCAAAAATAGAGTTAGTAGATATTTGGCACTTTGTATTAAGCGAAATGCTAAGAGTAAACAAAGTAGAGGGCGAGAATTTAAGCTTAGAGCAATTGGCTACAAAAGCAGAAGATATAGTTGCAAATATAGATACAAAAGAAGAGAGTGACCCATATAAGCAAATAGAAGCTGTAGAGAGCTTTATAAAAGAGCTATTTTGTAATTTTGAGCTAAATAACTTTATAAAAAGCTACTTCGAACTTAATGCAAAAATAGGTTTAGATTTTGAAGAGTTGTACAAACTATATATAGGTAAAAACATACTAAACCAATTTCGCCAAGATAATGGCTACAAAGATGGAAGCTATATTAAAGTATGGAATGGCAAAGAGGATAATGTAGTAATGCAAGAGATATTAGATGAGTTAGATGATATTACACCAGAGAGTTTAACTAAAGAGTTGGCTAAGAGGTATCCTAATTAGAAATATTTATGATATAATAATTTAGAGAAGATTTTTTACATTCTTTAATTAAATTTTTCAAATTTAAAAGATATTAGCGAGATAGAAGCTGTTTTGATTAGCTAAAAGATAGGAGATTAATATTATGAATGATAAAACAATTGCAGTACAGTTTGGTTACGAAAAGGGGCAAGATGGTTCTATGAGTGTTCCAATTTTCCAAACAACTGCTTATGAGTTTAGAGATAGTGAGCATGCTGCAAATTTGTTTGAGTTAAAAGAGCTTGGTAATATCTATACAAGGCTAATGAACCCAACTACAGATATCTTTGAAAAAAGAGTTTGTGCATTAGAGAAAGGGATTGGAGCTGTTGCAACTGCTAGTGGGACTGCAGCTATTTTTTATGCTTTTGCTAATGTGGCTGAGAGTGGCGATAATATTTTAGTGGCTAAGCAAGCGTATGGTGGTACTTTAACTCTAGGGGCACATACAATTAAACGCTTTGGCATAGAGGCAAGATTTTTTGATATCTATAATTTAGATGAGTTAGAGAGTCAAATAGACGAAAAGAGTAAAATTATATTTTTCGAAACCATTCCAAACCCTGCAATTGAAGTTGCAGATATCGAAAAGATTGTAGAGATTGCAAATAGACACAATATTATTTTGTGTGTAGATAATACAGTTGCAACACCTATTCTTTGTAAGCCTTTAGAGCTTGGAGCAGATATTGTTGTGCATAGTGTTAGTAAATATATAAATGGGCAAGGAAGTGCCATTGGTGGAGTTATAGTAGAGGCAAAAAGTGCAACTACTAAAATAAAAGATAACCCTAGATATAAGCACTTTAATGAGCCTGATGCAAGTTATCATGGGCTTATCTATACAGATTTGGATATGCCAATATTTACATTAAGAGCTAGACTTGCCTTACTTAGAGATTTTGGCGGAGCACCCAGCCCATTTAACTCTTGGTTAAATATTCAAGGCTTAGAAACACTTGCCCTTAGAGTAGAGCAGCACTCTAATAGTGCCTTAGAGATAGCAAAATTTTTAGAGAAGCACCCAAAAGTAGTTAGTGTAAATTATCCTGGTTTAGAGAGCTCTAAAAGTTATTTAAATGCACAAAAATATTTAAAAGGCGGCAAGGCAAGTGGGCTTTTAAGTTTTGTTTTAGCCTCTAAAGAGGCAGCACAAAAAGTAGCAGAGAGTACAAAAATATTTAGCCTAGTTGTTAATATTGGTGATAGTAAATCTATAATTACACATCCAGCTAGTACAACGCATCAACAACTTAGTAAAGAAGAACTTGAAGCTGCAGGTGTACCAGAAGGGTTAATTAGATTAAGTGTTGGCTTAGAAGGTAAAGAAGATTTAATAGAAGATTTAAAGTGTGCTTTAGATTTAATCTAATTGGGTAAAATTAGCTTTATATTTTGCTAAGATTTTGCTCTTAAGTAAGAGTTGTTAGCAATAATTTTAAATATTATACACTTTATAATAGTGCATAAAGCTAAAGAGAAGTATGAAAATAACAACAAAAACAGCACATTTTACCACACCTTTGTATCTTGAAAGTGGTAGGCTTTTAGAGCCCTTTGATATTGTTTACGAAACATATGGCGAGTTAAATGAAGCTAAAGATAATGTTATTTTAATATGTCATGCTTTAAGTGGTAGCCATCATGCTGCTGGCTTATATGAAGGCGATAGAAAGCCTGGTTGGTGGGATGGACTTATTGGAGATGGTAAGGCGATTGATACAAGTAGATATTTTGTAATCTCTACCAATACTATAGGATCTTGTTTTGGTAGTACATCTCCTATGAGTTTAATGTATCCATCGAATAAGAGATATAGATTAAAATTTCCTGTTATTACAATTAAAGATATGGTTAAGGCTCAAAAGTTGCTATTAGCATCTTTGGGTATATATAATGTAGAGGCTATTATTGGTGGCTCTATGGGCGGTATGCAAGCTTTGCAATTTGCAGTTGATTACCCAAACTTTTCTAAACAAATTATTGCTCTTGCAGCTACATATGCAACGCAACCTTGGGCGATAGCATTTAACAAAGTGGCAATCGAAGCAATCAGAAGAGATGCAAGGTTTGATAATGGTAATTATGATGTAGATGAGTTTAAAGAGCATGGTTGCGATGGTTTGGCAGTTGGGCGAGTTGCTGGGCATATATCGTATCTATCTCCAGACTCTATGGATAAAAAGTTTGGTCGTAAATACTCTGCAACCGATGGACTTTTTGAGCTTTTTGGACGCTACGAAGTAGAGAGATATATGGAGTATAATACTGCAAATTTTGCAAGAAATTTCGACCCGCTAAGCTATTTGTATATTGTTAAGGCAATTAATACTTTTAATCTATCTCGTGGGTACGAATCTTTACACGATGCGGTATTAAGAATTAAAGCAAAAGTTCACTTAATAAGCTTTGCAGGAGATATGCTATTTTTCCCAAAAGAGATGGAGCATCTTGCAAAGATGTTAGAGAGAAACAAGCAAGAGTACAGTTATCATTTAATAGATAGCAACTATGGGCACGATGCCTTTTTGGTTGAGCTAGACAAGTTTAGTCATATTATAAAAGAAGCATTAGAAGGAGGAGAGTAGTGAAACAAGCAACATTTGAAGAGAAGTTAAAGTTAAGCAAAGAGTATATAGATAAATTATTAGATTCAGAAGTAACTCTAGAAGAGAGTATAGAGCTTTACAAAAAGGCTTTAGATACAATTAAAGATGCACAAAAACTTTTAGAAGAGGCTAAGTTAAAAGTAGAAGAGATAGATAAGCAACAAAGTGGAGTTTCATCTTGAAAGAGTTAATGGTTGGGTTGGTGCAACTGCCAACATTGGGTTTAAATACGACACGAGTAGAGTTTTATTTAAAAAAAGCAAAAGAGAGAGGATGCCGTCTTTTACTCTTTGGAGAGTATATTATAAACCCATTTTTTAAAGAGATGAAAAACTTTCCTAAAAGTATGATAAAAGAGCAGACTATCTCTAAAATAAATTTTTTAAAAAAGTTAAGCAAAGAGTACGATATAACTTTAGTTGTGCCAATTGTAGAGGTTAAAGGCTCTAAATATTATAAAAAAATTATCAAAATATCTCCAAAATCAACAAGTTACTATACGCAACAAATTTTAATAAACTATCCTCATTGGAACGAAGAGGAGTTTTTTGCTAACCCAATTAAAGAGTTAAATTCGCCACTAACCTTTACGATAGATGGCTTTAAAATTGCAGTAATGTATGGTTTTGAGATACATTTTGATAAAATGTGGGCAGATATTCAAAGAAAGAGAGTAGATTTAGTTTTAGTTCCAACAGCATCTACTTTTGAGTCTAAAAAGAGATGGAGAGAGCTTTTAACAACAAGAGCATTTTTAAATAATTGCTACATAATGAGAGCAAATAGAGTAGGAGAATATAGAGACGAAGAGCATAGATGGAGCTTTTATGGAGACTCTATGTTTATTAGTCCAGATGGAGATATTTTAATGCGACTAGAAGATAGAGAGTCGATGTTAATAGAGCCTATCTCTAAAGCAGAATTAGCCGATTCTAGAAGAGGGTGGGGCTTTGGTGCTGCTCTTAGAAAACGAGGAGAGCTTTAATGTATAACTACTACTCTCGCCAAATTATGCTTTGGGGCAAAGAGACACAAGAGCTTTTGAGTAAAAAAAAGTTACTTATAGTTGGCTCTGGTGGGCTTGGCTGTTCTGTTGCGTTAGCGCTTAGTGGTAGTGGAGTAGGGCAGATAGATATAGTAGATTTCGATATAGTTGAGGTACACAATATCCATAGACAAGTACTCTTTAATATAGAAGATAGTGGCAAGTTTAAAGCTAAAGTGGCAGCAGAAAAATTGGCATTAAGAAATAGCAATCTAAAAGTAAATGCCTATACAGTTGCATTTGATGAGTATATTAAGGGTTGTAGCATTAATTACGATTTAATAATAGATGCTACAGATAATCTATTTGTAAGAGAGCAGATAAACAACTTTGCAAAAGAGAAAAATATTGCTTGGATATACGGAAGCGTAGAAGAGTTTAATGGGCAAGTATGCCTTTTTAAAGAGGCAAGTTTTAATATGTTTGCAACCAAAGAGTTAGAGCCAAAAGGAATTGCTGCACCAATGGTAATGCAAATTGCATCTTTCGAAGCAAATTTAGCATTAAGATTTTTAGCCAATTTGAAAGTTACAAGCGATATTTTCTACTATTTATACTATAATGACAGTGGCGAATTTGAGATTAAAAAATTTAAACTTCCACATTAGAAAGGATTAAGATGAAAAAAGTATTACTTTTAGCTGGTTTATCGCTAGCATTAATGACAGCTTGTACACAAGAGAGCCAAAATAATATTAGTCGCTCTATTCAAAACTGGACGGGAACAGATGGTGTTTTAGATGTATATGCAGGTAGCAAATTAGTAAAAAGATTTATTAAAATAGATAAGCTATCAACAGCTTATGGAACAAACGACCACAAACCAAGATCGTACAGATATGGATATGGATATGATGATAAAAACTTTAACCACAGAAAAGATCCAGGTGAGAAAAAAGTATATTTTGAGTTCTCTGATTACTCAACAAGTTATATATTCTACGAGAA
>CAYMUV010000031.1:0-7762 GCA_964393855.1 uncultured Nitratifractor sp. | reverse complement strand
CACCCTGAAGTTCATCTGCATTTAATAATACACGATATAAGGCAAAGAAAATTGGAACTTGTAGTAACATTGGTAAACATCCACCCATTGGGTTTGCACCATGTTTTTTATAGAGTGCCATCATTTGTTGATTCATTTTAGCAGGATCTTTACCATACTTTTCTCTAATATCTTTCATTTTTGGTGCTAAATCTTTTAATTTTTGCATAGACATTAAACCCTTGTAAGATAGAGGGAAAAGTATAATTTTAACTAAAATTGTAAATAGAACAATCGCCCAACCCCAATTACCTACAAAACCATGTATTGCTAGCATAACCTTAAAAAATGGTTTTGATAAAAAAGTAAACCAACCAAACTCTACAATATCAGTTAATTTAGGATCTAATGCAGCAAAACTCTTCCACTCTTTAGCACCTATATATCCAGATAACTCATCGCTATCTTTTACAGATACAAAAGCCACTGGGTCTTTTTCGTAATCTTTTACGCCCGAAGGTGCAACAGTAGTTGTAAAAATCCCACTTTTTTTATAAAAAATAGTAGAGTAGTATCTATCTGTATCTGAAATAACAGTAGCATCAGCAAATGTCTGAACCTCTTTTACATCACCTTTTTCTAAAGTAGTAGTAACTCCTTTAGAATCCCTTATAATTGTACCTCTAACAACCATATACATACTTTTATCAACAGTTGGTCTAAAGCCAGGTGTAATATAGTATATTAAATTTGGTGCAGAAACTTTTAAATCATAATGTCCATCTGGATAAAATTTAATAGTTTTTGTTAAAGTTTTATCTCCTAATTTTTGAGTTAAAACTAACTCTTGCATATTAGAAGTGGCATCAACATTTTGAGTGCTAGCGCTATAATCTGTGCTAAATGCCAAAGTGTTAATCTTTTCATCTTTAAACCTTACTTCTAAAGGTTTAATAGTCTCTTTATTAATTATATCCAAAGCTTTGCCATCTTCTGTTTTGTACTTTTTATCTTTTAAAATAACAGAGTTTACTCTACCTAAATTATCAAATGTTAAAGTATATTTTTTTGTATTAACAGTTGCAATAGTTTTAACATTAGAAGCTTGCATATCTGGCTTTTTAGCAACATTTGTATCTGTAGTTGTAGAAGCAACAGGAGCATTTGTTTCTGGTGCACTAGGAGCTGCAACTTTGCTATTTGTGGCAACACTTTTTTGCTCAACTATACTTTTATTAACATCGTTAGATGCAACTTTTTGCTTAGGCATTAAATAGCCATATAGACTTAAAACCAAAAAAGAAAGCACTAATGCTAACAGTAACCTTTTATTCATATCCGACTTTTCCAAACCCCATAACCTTTATAAATTATTTTAGTAATCAAGCAAAATAGCTGATTAGACCTAAAATTATATCTAAATGTCACTAAATATCGAACTCAAAGCTGCCAATTTAGTTAAAAAGTTTTAATCTTGAGTATATTTTTTTTAAATTCTTATCAATAATTTTAAAATCGCTGTTAATTATAGGAGCTTTTGCTACAAATATATATTGACCACTCTTTAATTTATCCGAGTAGTTTATAAAGTGTGCCTTTAATAATCTTTTTGCCCTATTTCTAGCAACTGCATTTCCAATTTTTTTACTAGCAACAAATGCAACATTTTTTTTTGGAGATTCTTTAAAAAAGAGTACGAACCATTCGCTATGCCAAGTTCGTGTAGGTTTTGAATAAATTTTGCTAAACTCTTTATTAGAGTTTAGTCTTGTAAAATTTTTTACGCTGCTAATCTTTTTCTACCCTTAGCTCTTCTTGCGTTAATTACTTTTCTACCATTTTTTGTTTTCATTCTAACTCTAAAACCGTGTGTTCTCTTACGAGGTGTGTTGTGTGGTTGATATGTTCTTTTCATGCCTGCTTGTCCTTAAGTTTTTTTATCTGCACTTTTACTATGCAAAATTGTTTGGAATTTTATCTAAATTAAATTAATTTAAACTTACGATTCTCCATTCCAAGCTATATGAGGTTTGCCGTTTTCATCGAACTCTACTGCTGGCATTCCCATAATATTGTACCCATTATCAACATAGTGAATCTCTCCAGTAACTGCACTACTTAAATTACTAAGCAAATACATTCCACTGTTTCCAACCTCTTTAATAGTTACATTTTTCTTTAATGGTGCATGTGCAGCATTCCATTTAAGCATAAAACTAAAATCTCCAATTCCAGCTGCTGCTAAAGTTTTAATAGGACCAGCACTAATTGCATTAACTCTAATTCCATCTTTGCCTAAATCTTCTGCCAAATATTTAACGCTCATCTCTAGTGCAGATTTAGCTACACCCATTAAATTGTAGTTAGGAATATACTTCTCTCCACCATAATAGCTAAGTGTTAAGATAGATGACTCATCGCTCATAATAGGCTTAAGTTTTTGAGTAACTTCTATTAAAGAGTAAACAGAAATCTCCATAGCTACTTTAAAAGCATCTTTACTAATATCTACAAATCTTCCGCTAAGCCCCTCTTTTGGTGCAAATGCGATAGAGTGAACAATAAAATCTATTTTTCCAAAATCTTTCTCTAAAGACTCTTTTAGAGCCTCTATCTCTTCTGGTTTTGTAACATCACAAGGATATAATCTATCTTCACAGCCAAGCTCTTTTGCAATTGGCTCTAACTTCTTTTGAAATCTCTCATTTAAATATGTAATAGCCATTTGTGCACCCTGCTCTTGACAAGCTTTAGCAATACCATAAGCTATAGACTTTTTATTAGCAATACCTAATACAACACCTTTTTTACCATTCATAATCATAACAAGTAACCTTTAAAAGTTTTTGTGTTATTTTAACATAAAAGAATTAGGATTAATATGAAAAATATATTAATAATCTCAACAGGTGGAACTTTTAATAAAATATATAACACTCTAAATGGAGAGTTAGAGATAGATAAAAGCTCTAATGCAATAAAAAATATCTCTAATAATTGGCTAACTAAACTTAAAATTATAAATATAATAGGAAAAGATTCTCTAGATTTCACACAAAAAGATAGAGAACTACTACTAAAAACTATAGAGAATGCAAAAGAGAGCAAAATAGTTGTAGTTCACGGCACAGATACAATAGATATTAGTGCAAATTTTATTGCTAACTCTAAACTAAACAAAGCTATTGTATTTACCGGTGCGATGGTGCCATTTTCTATAAACCCAATAGAGGCAACAGCAAATTTGTGCTCTGCTTTAGGGTATTGTTCTAATGCAAAAAATGGGGTATATATTGCCATTAATGGCATAGCAAACAGTTTTAATAGAGTTACAAAAAATAGAACTTTAGGAAAATTTGAGTTAACAAACTAAACATTACATACTATTATAAAGCACAGTTTAATACAACTCTTTTAACAATCTGGCTTTAGATTGCTCTCCAAAGTAGCCTTTTTGGTACATTCTTCTATATATTTTAGCAGCAATTGGTCCTGCAGTGCTACCTCCATGACCACCATGCTCAACTATAATAGATATTACATATTTAGGATTTTTAAATGGTGCATAAGTTGTTAGCCAAGCATGCGAGCGCTTAAAGTACTCTAGCTCACTCTCTTTTGCCCTCTTTTTAACATCTTGAGATATCGAAGCAACTTGTGCAGTACCGGTTTTGCCTGCAACAACTATTGGCAAATTGTGCAATGCTCTATAAGCAGTTCCTCTTTTATTATTACAAACATCATACATACCATTTCTTATAATATTAAATATATCTTTATCAAATTCAACTTTTTTAGATTTAGTTTCATAAGGTTTACCATCTATTAAATATGCAAAATGAGGTGTAGTTAAATAACCAGTTGCCAAAAATGCAGTATATCTAGCAATTTGCATAAGAGTTACATTTGTATAGCCTTGACCAATTGCAGCAATTACAGTTTCGCCCATAAACCAACTCTTATGGTACTTTTTTCGTTTCCACTCTTTATCGGGTATTATACCTCTATACTCTCTTGGTAAATCAACACCAGTTTTAACACCTAAACCAATAGACCTTAAGCTCTTAGCTATTTTATCAATTCCAACCTTTAAAGACTTATTATAAAAAAATACATCACAACTCTCTCTAATTGCTTTTCTTAAATCTACTCGTCCATGCCCCCAGTGTGACCAACATCTAAATTTATGTTTACCTTTACCAATTGTCATATACCCTTTACAAAACTCCGGCTCTAAAACTCCTTTACCTAAAGCCTTAGCGGTAGCTAAAGCAACACCCATTTTTATAGTAGAACCAGGAGGATATAAAGCATGTACTAACTTATTTGTAAATGGATGCTCTAAATTAGATTGTATTTTTTTCCATTCTTTAACACTTATTCCATCTACAAATAAATTTGGATCATAACTTGGAGTGCTAACTGCTGCTAATAAATCACCTGTTGTTTTCATAACAATTACTACAGCTGTTTTGTTCTCTTCTTCTAAGGTATCATAAATATATTTTTGTAAATCTATATCTATTGTTAATTTAATATCTCTATTACTTTTTGCAGGAACATATTTAAGCTCTTTTAACTCTTTATTATAAGCATTTACTTTTACTATTCTATAACCTAACTCTCCTTGAAGCACACTATTATAATATCTCTCTAGACCAGCTTTACCAACTCGACCTACCTCTTTAACTATTTTATCTTTACTTGCATCTTTTTTATTCGCTTTACCAATATAGCCTATAACATGAGCTAAATATTTTCCATATGGGTACTCTCTTTTTGTCGCTGGATCTATTTTTAAGTTACTATTTCTATTTAATTGAGGGTAAACTTTTATCATATCATCATAAGATACAAAATCGATAACTTGAATAAATTTATGATTATATGCAGAACTCTTTTTTTTATAAACTTTTCTTAAAAGCTTTTCGTCTAAATCTTTAAACGAGTGCATAAGTAAATTAATTGTATTATTAAACTCTAAACTATTTCGTTTTAAATGAGGCTTTATAGCAACAGAAAAACCTATTTTATTACTAGCTAACAGATTGCCTTTGCTATCTAATATCTCTCCGCGAATTGGCTTAATACTACTTTTTTGCTCAATATTCTCTTTTGCTAATCTATCATAATAGAAGTTAGATTTTATACTAATTTTGTAAAGTCTGCTAAGTAGCAAAGCCCATATTGCAAGCATTAAAAAAATAATAATTTTATATTTCATATCAATACCGCCGCAATAACATCATAAATTAAAGAGTATATAATTAAAGAGTCATAATTAATACTACTTTGAGAATTTATAAAATCGTACCCAGAAAGAAGTAAAAAATATATTAAATTAATAGATAAAACAGTTACTATATAAACACATCGCTTACAAATTTTGATAAATTGCAATTTTGGTTTAATAAAGATATAAAAAATAATAGTTGATATTGTCATTAATAATAGCGGAAGCGATAGATTTAACTCCATATTAAACATATATATTAAAGAGAGTAATATATATAGATATCTCTCTTCATCAATACCTATAATAAACATTAATCCAGCAAAACCAACAAAAAGAGGTAAAGTAACATACATAGATACTAGCATAGGATAAAAAATAACAGTTAATAACCAAAAAATTAGTACTGATACTCCTATAACCTTATCAAACATTTTACACCTTATATATTAAAGAGATCTCATTACAAACTGGAAAGTGTATACATTTAATACAATCTTGCCATATCTTATGTTCAGGAATTTTCTCTTTTTCTATCTCTTTAAAACCCAATTTTTCAAAAAATTCAGCAATATAAGTTAAAACTAAAACCTCTTTTAAGCCTAACTCTTTTGCCTCATGTTTACAATATTCTACAATTTTTTTACCAACCCCAAGACCTCTAGCACTTTTAGATACTATCAAGCTTCTAATTTCAGATAAATTTGGAGAGTGAATATGCAGCGCTGCATAACCTATTAGCTCTTGATCTTTAAAGGCAAGTATATAGCTTCTTATATTTGTAGCAATTTCGTCATTACTTCTAGCTAGAATTATGCCATCTTTAACTTCTTGAATAACAAGTTTTTGCATTGCTGGAATATCGTATAAAGTTGCTTTTCTTAATTTAATCAAACTCTTCCCCAAAGATATGTTTTAAAATCTCTTGATGTACTCTAACTTGACCATCTTTTTTTAAATTAGATATGGTAATAGAGTTTGGATACTCTCTTTTTAATTTAGAGCGCTCTTTTTGATTTAACTTATCTATTTTTGTAAAAACAGTTAATATTTTTTGGTCTGCTCTTACTATATTTTTTAAAAAATCTTCTACTCTATTATCTATATCTGTATTTGGATGCCTTGCATCTCTTAAGTGTATAAATACTCTAATTGCAACCCTATTTTCAATATATTCTCGTAAATTTTTTTGCCAAATCTCTTTTGTACTTTTACTTACCCTTGCATATCCAAAGCCAGGTAAATCTACAAAATATAGTGGATATCTATCTTCTTTATATAGATACTCAATATCAAAAAAGTTAATTAATTGCGTTTTACCAGGAGTAGCAGAACTTTTAGCTAAAGATTTTCTGTTTGTTAAATGGTTAATTGTAGAACTTTTACCCACATTAGAGCGACCCATAAATACTACTTCGCTTCTACTCTCTTCTACACTATCTGCAATGCTTTGTGCTGATTTAACAAACTCTGCTTTAACTACTCTTGGACTATTTTTCACTACTTGTTACTCTTTACTTTAAATATAAACTTAACAGGTTTTTTACCATTACTACCTGCGTAAGATGTACCTTTTTTATTATCTAGCGTAATTTTATCACCATAAACTTTTCTACTGTTTTTTCTATCATTAATTACAACATTCCCTGTCAGTACATACTTATCTTCTTTAGGAAAATACTCCATTATATCACATGTTCCATTAATATCTTTTTTTGCATTAACTACTTCAAAATATACATTTTTTACAGCTTTATACTTATCTGCTTCATTTGTATTATCTAAAAAAACAATCAATGTATCGCTGTTAATTACATTTTTTCCTTGATGGGCAACAACATGACCAATAAATTTTGCTTTATTTTCGCCATCTTTATATAAAAAGTCATCTGATGTAATCTCTAAATTACCTGCTATAAGTGGCATTAGTGCTAATGATAAAATTGATAAATATTTCATTTTTTCTCCTTTTAAGCAATTATATCTAATTTTTTATTTTTTGCTATTTTTTATTCTAAAAATTGCTTTTACTTTTTTAGCTTTTGTAATTTTTTTAACAGTATCGTACTCCATATCTATACCATTTACCATATCATACTCTTTAGTTATTGTAAATCTCTCAGGTGTAGTAACTAACCTAGATTTTATATGATAAAAAGCTCGTTGAGAATTATACTTTTTGCCATCTCTTTTTATCATCTCTACATTTTTAATAAACTCAATATTATCGCCCTTTCTAACAACAGAACGCTCAGAAGATAGACTTTTAATATCTTTATTAACAATCTCTGGTTTTTTTAAATACCAAAGGTTGCCAATCTCTTCGCCATGAGTAGAAGTAAGTTTAAAATTTAATAGCGTTTTATTAAAATCATACTCTATAAAATTTGTTAGCTCTGTACTTTTTTTAGATTCAACAACTCTATTACTCTGTTCTAATTTATCAATTTTAAAAAAGAGTGGCAACGCACCAATAATTAAGAGTGCAATTACTAGATTAATCTCTAATCTACTTCCCATAAATTAAGTAGCTCCTCTATTCTATTTTCT
>CAYMUV010000030.1:0-7930 GCA_964393855.1 uncultured Nitratifractor sp. | reverse complement strand
TCTTTTTGTTTATTTTTAATAGATTTTCTAATGCCTAGTAATTTAGTTTCTATTAAATCACGATATACAACCCTAAATATTGTTTGAGGGCACGCCCAACCACACCAAGCACGACCAGCAAATGCAGTAAGTGCAAAAATTCCTAAAAATAGAAGCATTAGCAAGAAAGGCATAATATATAGCTCTTGCATATCAAATCTAGTAAATAGGAAATGTAGTTGCTTATGGTCAAAGTTTAATAAGAAAAAATGGTTATCATTAATTTTAATCCAAGGCAAAGTTAGCGAAATTATTGTCGCAAGCATATATGCCCAATATCTTTTGATTCTGTAAGGAATCCACCCTTTTAGGTACTCTTTTTTACTCTTTTTTGCAGTGTCAGCCATTGCAACTCCTTGTATAAGTTTTTATAATACAGTGAATAATTACTAATTATATTGTAATTATATTCCAATTTTGCTTTATATATTTTTATTTATATGATAAAATACATTATAAACTAGTTAAATTAAGGAATTATATGAAAATGACGCACATTGATGAGAATAATTTACCTACAATGGTAGATGTTTCACAAAAAAATGACACAACTAGAGTGGCAATTGCTAGTGGAATTATAGAGGTTACACAAAGTGCTTATGATGCAGTTATTAAAAATGTTGCTAAAAAAGGTCCTGTTTTGCAAACTGCAGTTATTGCTGCAATTAATGGAGCAAAACAGACAAGCTCTTTAATACCTATGTGTCATCCATTAATGTTAACTTCTGTAAAAATAGAGATAGAAAATTTACCACAGTTACCTGGTTTTAAACTAAAGGCAAAAGCTAAATTAGTGGGAAAAACAGGGGTTGAAATGGAGGCTTTAACAGCTGTAAGTGTAGGATTACTTACAATTTATGATATGTTAAAAGCTATAGATAAAGCAATGGTGATTAAAAATATACAATTAGAAGAGAAAAGTGGTGGAAAAAGTGGAGATTTTAAAAGAGGAGATAAGCAATGATTTTAGATAAAAACTCAAAAGAAAAACCAAAAATTGAGTACCCTACAAAGTGGGGCTTTAAAGTTATTGGAAAAGATAAAATAAAAGTAGAACAAGCAGTAAAAGATGTTATGGATACTTTGCCACACAGCTGTAAATTTAGCAATACTTCAAAGAGTGGAAAGTTTAATAGTTACAGTGTTGAATGTACTGTCGAAAGCGAAGAGCAACGAGATAAATTGTATAAAAGTTTTGGCGATCATAATGATGTAGATTATGTAATATAATGAGTTACTTAGATAAGATAGAAGCATTAAATAACTATAAAGAGGCTGGCAAGATACCATTTGTCTTAGATGGCATTAGAGTAGGTCAAGTCCTTGAAAGCTCTTTAGAGTTAGTATTAGATAGTGGTTATTTTAAATTAGATGGCAATAACTTAACACTAAAAGCTAAAGAGTACAGTAGCAGAAACCAAGATTTAAGAGGCTTTGCACAATATCTACTTAATTTAGGTTTAATTAATAAAATTATGGATGAACCATATGCTCTATCTAATAATTTTAATAGTAGAGCATTAGCCCTTGTAGATAGAGCATGTGCAACAACTTTGGGCATAAATAGCTATGGAGTTCATATAAATGGATACTTTAAAGATGGCAACAGTATAAAGATGTGGGTTGCTACTAGGGCTAAAAATAAAGAGTTCGAAGGTGGAAAGCTAGACCATATAGCTGCTGGTGGGCAACCATACGGTATAGGTTTAAAAGAGAATGCCCAAAAAGAGTGTTTTGAAGAGGCATCTATACCATATGATATCTCTAAAAATTTAACTTTAACAGGTTATGTAAGTTATAAACATGAGTATAGCAAAGGTGGCTCAAAAGATACAATTTTTTGTTACGATTTAGAACTGCCAAAAGATTTTACTCCTAAAGTTAACGACAAAGAGGTAGAGAAATTTGAGCTTATGGATATAGAAGATGTGGCAAAATTGGTAGCCAGCAGTGATAGATTTAAATTAAATTGTAATTTAGTAATAATAGATTTTTTAGTTAGACATGGCATTTTGGACGAAAGAGAAAGAGATTACTTTAAAATAGTATCTCTATTAAGAAACTAAGCTAAAAATAGATAAAATTCATTTAAAAAAGAGAGTTAATGGTTAGAGATGTATTAAAAAAGTTTGCAATTAGCCACCCAAAATTTCAAGAGTTTTTAGATAAACATAAACTGCCTAAACAATACTTTGCTAAAACTAGAAAAGCTGTTACAAAGGGTGTATTAGTTGGGCTATTTTGGGGCTTTATACCAATGCCAATGCAGATGGCTGGGGTTATTGCTACAACACCTTTTTTTAGATTTAATGTTCCTATTGGTTTGGCAACCGTTTGGCTCTCTAATCCAATTACATATCCACCACTTTGGTATTTAGAGTATAAAACAGGTAATCTACTTTTAGGCAGAAAAGGTTTAGACAATATAGAGCTTACTATGAGTTGGTTTCAAAATAATTGGGATAATATAGTTGTGCCACTATATGTTGGAACTGCACTATACTCTACAGTTGTATCATATTTAATATATTTACTACTAAATTGGCTCTGGAAACACTCGGTACATAAAGAGAAGAGGTGTAAATCTAAATAATTTGGTGGAGGTGAGGGGAATTGAACCCCTGTCCTAAAATAGCTAGAACTATGACTCTACATGCTTAGTCGGTATTGATAAATCTCGTATAGTTTTGCTCAACACCCAAAGCTACACTATACCAGCCAAAAATTCATCTATTAGCATGGCTTCTAATAGATATAGTCATCAGATTGTGATACCCAAAATCCAGTTAAGATGACACTCGCTGGCAGGGCAGTCCAAAGTTAGTTAAACTTACGCCGCTGCGTAAGCTGGACGATAATCTGTATTGTTTGCGTTTATTCGCTGTGAGCCGCGTAACGGAATTGCTCAGTCCGACATGCACATAGCCCCGACTATTCCAGTCGAAACCAAGTCACCCCCATTTAGGAAGCTACAAAAGCAGACTTTACAAAGCCTGAATTGGAAGCGAATATTATCTATTTTTTATTCGCTTGTCAAGTATTATAGCACAATTTAACTCTTTTTAAGTGCAAAAACTATTAAAATTATCCCAACAATAATAAATGGTATACTTAAGAGTTGCCCCATTGTAAGTGGCATAGAAGAGGCAAATTCAGACTGCAAGGTTTTAAACTGTTCTATAAACATTCTTGAACCAAAACCTAAAACAAGCGTAAGACCAAATGCAATATTTGTAAACATCTCTTTAGATAACTTTTTATATAAAAAGATTAAAATTAAAAAGATTATAAAGTAACTAAAAGATTCATAAAGTACAACTGGATGTCTTGGAAAACTATCTACTCTATCAAAAATTACACCCCAATTTGCATTAGTTTTATCGCCTACAATTTCTGAGTTAAAGAAGTTACCAATTCTAATACAAGCTGCTATAAACATTGCTACAATAGAACCACGAGATAGTAGCCATTTAAGAGAAAAATTATACTTTTTGCTAAATAGCCAAAGTGCAATTATAACACCCAGAAAACCTCCATGGCTAGCTAATCCACCTTTCCATATTTTAACAATTTCCAAGGGGTGAGAAAAGTAAAAACTAGGGTCATAAAATATAACATGAAAAGCTCTTGAACCTACAATCATACCAATAAATACATATACAAAAAGTTGCTCTACTAATTTAACATCTTTATCTTCAGCTTTAAACATTCTCTCTGTTAAATTGTAACCCACAAGCAATCCAAATGCAAATAAAAGTCCATACCAATGTACTTGAATTGCCCCTAAATGAAGCATTACTGGGTCTATATTCCAATGAAACATCTATATCCTTTAGCTATTTATATTTTCTTTTATATTTTTGGCAATATTTGCAACTTTATCTATTTTTTGTGAATAATTTAGGGAGTCATCAAGTAGAACTTTTACAAAAGCAGAGCCTACAATTACGCCATCTACACCTGCAACTTTCTCTTTTGCATTTTGTTCATTTACTCCAAAACCTATAAATAGTGGAGTATTTGATACCTCTTTTACATTTGCAATCAACTCTTGTAAATCTTCGTTTTTTCCACTACCTGTTATTCCAGCATATGCAACCATATATATAAACTCTTTAGCATCTTTAACTATTTTTGTAACCCTCTCTTTGCTATCTGTTGGAGCTACAAAGTCTATTAAACTAAGATTTTTTGCCTCTATTTGAGGTTTATATGCAAGAGCCTCTTCGTATGGCAAGTCTGGAATAATAAAGCCCTTTACGCCACTTGAGTTAGCTTCGCTAATAAACTTATTTAAACCTTTATGGTAAAATGGATTAAAATAGCCCATCCACAAGGTATTTATAACTGGTGCAATCTCTTTAGATATTTCAAAAAGTTGCTCTAATTTAAAACCATTTTGTAGGGCTTTTAAGTTTGCTTGTTCTATTACAGGTCCATCTGCAACTGGGTCTGAAAATGGCATTCCAAGTTCTAAATAATCAGCACCGGCTTCTGCAAGTTTATTCGATAAATCGATTGTAAAATTGCTATCTGGATAAGAAGATGTGATATATGCTACCAATTTTTTCACTACTATTAACCTTTTTTTAATCATTTTAATGTAATTATACTTTTTTTGGATAAAATAGAGATATAAATTTGCTGGAGTTAAAGATGAGTATTCACTCTGAGAGTAAAAAAAAGATAACAGTTAGAACAATACAGAAGCGAAAAGGTAAAGAGAAGATTGTAATGATTACAGCTTACGATGCCCTATTTGCTAATTTGTTCGAAGACGAAGTAGATATGATATTAGTAGGCGATAGCCTTAATATGAGTTTTTTAGGCAAAAAAGATACGCTTAGTGCTTCGATGGAGCAAATGATTTACCATACACAAGCCGTTTGTAATGGTGCACAAAGCCCTTTAATCGTTTTTGATATGCCATTTGGTTCATATACAACAAAAGAAGAAGCACTAAAAAATGCAATTAGAGTATATAGCCAAACAGATGCAGATGCAATTAAGATAGAAGGTGGTGCAAATAGAGCTGATATTGTGGAGCATTTAACAAAAAATGGAATCGCAGTAGTTTCTCATATTGGGCTTATGCCACAATCTGTTAGAGGAGATGGTGGCTATATTGTGCGTGGCAAATCGCAAGAAGATGAAGATAGTTTACTAAAAGATGCTAAAATGCTAGAGCAAGCTGGAGCATTTGCTATGGTTTTAGAGGGTATAAAGTCTGATGTGGCGACAAAAATAAGCAGTGAGCTTAAAATTCCTACTATAGGAATAGGAGCTGGTGCAGGATGCGATGGACAAGTTTTGGTATGGAGCGATATGTTTGGCTTTTACGAAGAGTTTAAACCAAAATTTGTAAAGCAATATATGCAAGGTGCTAAGCTTATTAGAGAGTCGCTAAGTAGTTATGTAAAAGATGTAAAGAGTGGGAATTTTCCTACAGATGAATATAGTTATTAAGGAGAGATTATGAAAAAATTACTATTAATTATAGCTTTAGCTTTTGGCGTTAGTGGATGTGTTGGAACAAGTGGAACAGGAAGTGTTGGAACATATGTTAGCGATACAGTTTTAGTTGGAAAAGTAAAAACAGCTTTAATTGATCAAAAAGGTTTAGAGGGGTTAAATGTACATGTAAATGCTTACCAAGGTGTTGTACAGCTTAGTGGTTTTGTAGATACCGATGCTAATAAAGAGCTTGCAGGGCAAATTGCAAGAAGCGTAGATGGTGTTGGAGAAGTAGTAAATAATTTAATTGTAAAGCCATAAATATATGCAGCGTGTTGTAGAGATAGAGAAGTTCGAGGGCGAAGAGAGCATAGAGTTCTCTTTACGCCCTAGTAAATGGGACGAATATATTGGTCAAGAGCGTATAAAGTCTAACTTAAAAGTCTTTATAGAAGCTAGTCTTAAAAGAGAAGAAGCGCTTGATCATGTACTATTTTTTGGACCTCCAGGTCTTGGTAAGACCACTCTATCTAATATAATTGCAACACAAATGGGAACAAACATAAAGACAACAGCTGCTCCTATGATAGAAAAGAGCGGCGATTTAGCAGCACTACTTACAAATATAGAAGAGGGTGATATTTTATTTATAGATGAGATACATCGCCTATCTCCTGCTGTAGAAGAGATTTTATATCCTGCTATGGAGGATTTTCGTTTAGATATAATTATTGGTTCAGGTCCAGCTGCTCAAGCAGTAAAGATAGATTTACCTAGATTTACTCTAATAGGTGCAACTACAAGAGCAGGTATGCTTAGCAACCCACTTAGAGAGCGTTTTGGAATGCACTTTAGAATGGAGTTTTATAACGCTAAAGAGTTAGCAGCAATTATTATTCAAGCTAGTACAAAGCTAAATAGAGAGATAGAAGATAGCTCAGCTTTAGAGATAGCAAAACGAAGCAGAGGAACACCTAGAATTGCTTTAAGACTATTAAGAAGAGTAAGAGATTTTGCAGATGTAGCCGAAGAAGATATAATAACACTTAAAACAACTAAATTTGCACTAGAGCAATTGGGTGTTAATAGTGTTGGTTTTGATGAGCAAGATATTAAACTTTTAGAGCTACTAATATCTGCAAAAGGTCGCCCTATGGGACTAGCAACAATTGCAGCTGCACTTAGCGAAGATGATGGCACTATAGAAGATGTTTTAGAGCCTTACTTAATAGCTAATGGCTACATAGAAAGAACAGCAAGAGGTAGGGTGGCGACGCCAAAAGCGTATGAGTTATTTAAATTAACACCACCACTTAAAGAAGGAGGGCTTTTTGAGTAGAGATTTTCAGATACCATTTGCGCTATTTGTATTAGGGCTGTTTGCTGCATACTCTATATATAAGCCATTTATTTTGCCTATAGTTGTAGCAATGCTTTTGGCAATGGCAACAACAAATGTAACAAGAAAAGTAATAGATTACTTTCATTCAAAAAAGATTGCAACAGTTGTTATGACCCTTCTTATGGTTATATTAATCTTAGCACCAATTGCATATATCGCTACAACTGGTATTCATTATGCTAGTAGATTAGATACAAACTCTATAAATACAATTTTAATAAAATCTAAAGAGTTATTAAAAGATATTCCATATGTTAATCAACTATCAAAAGAGTATTTAACACTTGATAAAATTCAACCATTTATTCAAGATCTATCATTATATATAGGTACACTTGGAACAAAAGGCTTAGGTTTTGTAAAAGACTCTTTTTTGGTTGTTCTATTTTATACATTTATAGTTTATAATCAAGATAATATTACACAGATGTTAAGAGCAATGGTTCCTGCTGGTAAAATTAAGAGATTAAGAATGATTGATGAGGTCTCTTCAACAATGGAAATAGTATTCTATTCAATAATAGTTACTGCAATATTTGAGGGGCTCTTATTTGGAGTATTTATTGCAGGATATGGCTTTAATGGATTATTTTTAGGTTTTATATATGGTTTTGCATCATTAATTCCAGTAGTTGGAGGTTTAATAGTTTGGTTGCCAGTTTCTTTATTGGCTTGGAGCAAAATAGACTCTAGTGCAGCAATTACTATCGCATTGTACTCTATAATTGTTATTTCAATTATTGCAGATACATTTGTAAAGCCATTTATAATAAAAATAATTAAAGAGAAGCTTTTAAAAAGTCATACTAAAATTAATGAGTTGCTTATATTCTTCTCTATTTTAGCAGGTATGGGAAGTTACGGCTTTTGGGGTATGATTTTAGGTCCAGCAATTACAACTTTTTTAATAGCAACAACTAAAATATATATTGAGCATAATGGTAATAAATAAACTACCATTATATGGTATTAAAATATATAAATCAAAAAACTTACCAATTTTTTAAAAAAGAGTAGTAAAAACTATTGACATTA
>CAYMUV010000029.1:0-7956 GCA_964393855.1 uncultured Nitratifractor sp. | reverse complement strand
AAAGCTTTAGGCTTTATGCCTTAGGCTTTGATTTTTAAACCACCCCATATTCACTTTTTAAAAAATCTTTAATTCTAGCAATTCCCTCTTTTATATTATCTAAGCTTGTTGTATAGGCAAATCTTACATATTTTTCTGTACCATTTTTACCAAAATCTATACCTGGAGTTACAGCTACGCGGGTGCTATCGAATAGTTTTTTTGCAAAAACTTGACTGTCGCTTTCATATTTAGATATATCTGCCCAAATATAGAATGCTCCTTGAGGTAGCTTTGGTATTGAAAATAGGCTCTTTAACTCATTATACATATAATCTCTTCGCTCTTTAAAAAGCTTTGTTGTCTCTTCTAGGTAATTATAATCAAAAGCTTTTAGTGCAGAGTATTGGCTAATTGTTGGGGCAGATATAAATATATTTTGGGCTATCTCTTCTGCCTTTTTTATATATGCATCTGGTACAATTAACCACCCTACCCTAAAACCTGGCATCAGATAGTATTTAGAAAATCCATTAATTACAAAAACATCTTTGCTAAAATTAAGAGCACTCTTAATTGGTGCATCGTAAACTAAGCCGTGATACAACTCGTCGCTAATAAAGGCAATCGAGTTACTATTTGCATAATCTATAAGCTCTTTTAAATTACTTGACTCATAAATATTACCCGTTGGATTTGCTGGGTTAGATATCTGCAAAGCAGAGAGCTTAAGCCCTTTTAGATGCTCTTTTGTAATTTGATAATTTGTATCTTTATAAACATTTACTCTTTTTGGCTCAATATTTAAAAGGTAAGAGATATTTTTATAACAAGGATAACCAGGGTCGCTAAAGCCTAGAGTTTTGCCATAATCGCAAGTTAAAGAGTATGCTACTAAAAACGCTCCACTAGTTCCTGGGGTAATTAAGATATTTTTATAATTTACATCTACATCGTAAACTCTCTTGTAGTGCTTTGCAATCTCTTCTCTTAAACTCTTTAAGCCTAAGCTCTCAGTATAAGAAAACCTTTTACTCTCTACTGCTTGTTGCAAGGCTTCTTGTACACTTTTAGAGGCTTTTAAATCTGGTTCTCCAACTTCGAAATGTATAGAGTCTTTATATTCTCTGGCTTTTTTGACAATATCCATAACAATAAAGCTATTTATATTTTCTGTACGCTGCATCTGCTACCTTTTTTTAAACAATTGTATTATAATGTTGCTTATGAAAAAAGTTTTACTATTATCAATTTTATCAAATCTACTATTTGGCTTTAGCTATACGCCAATTAGTGGATGTATTAATGTAAATGGCAAAGAGTATGCTGTTATTAGAAGCTTAGTTAATAACAATAAAAGATACTATCTAACAGTTAACGAAGAGTCTTTAAATACAAAATTTACTTCGCAAGTGCAAGCTTTAAGCAAGTGCACAAATTTAAATAGCAGATATTTTAGACTTTTAAACAAAAGTATAGAGCCACCATACCCTTTGCAAAACGATGGCATTACACACTTTAATAGCGGTATTGTAATAACTACAGACCTTTGCCCATCTAGCAAAAAAGGCTTTGAAGATAGGCTCTATAAAGCTCTATTTAAAAACTTTAAAAACCCTGTGCCAGTAACTCTATTTATTACAAAACGCTGGATTTTAAAGCATAAAAAAGCATTTAATCAGTTTAAACAATGGCAAAAAGAGGGTAAATTAAATATAACTTGGGGTAACCACACAGCTTACCATAGATTCAAGCCTAAAGTAAAATTAAAAGATAATTTTGTATTAATAAAAGGCGAAAATCTACAAAAAGATATTTTAGATTTAGAGATAGAGTTAATTAAAAACGGCATTACGCCATCTATATTCTTTAGATTTCCTGGGCTTGTATCTAGCGAAAAATCTATTAAAAAGGTAGCATCTTTAGGACTTATAACAATTGGCTCTAACACTTGGTTGGCTAAAGGCGAAGATATAAAGCAAGGCTCAGTTATACTTATGCACGGCAATAAAAACGAACCAAAAGGTGTAGATATATTTTTACATAATTTAGAGCATAATAGAGCTTTTTTTGATATAATAAGCAAAAATTTAAAGGATATAAAATGGTAGAAGTTGGTCAAGTTGCACCAGAATTTTGTTTGCCAAATCAAGATAACGAAGAGATATGTTTAAGAGATTTTAGAGGTAGTTGGGTAGTGCTATATTTTTATCCAAAAGATAACACACCAGGTTGCACAACAGAAGCACTCGATTTTACAGCACTAAAAGGCGAGTTCGAAAAACTTGGTGCTACTATTTTTGGTGCGAGCCCAGATTCGGTTAAAAAACACTGTAACTTTATTGCAAAAAAAGAGTTAGATGTTACTCTAATAAGCGACGAAGAGAAAGAGTTAGCACAAAAATATGATGTTTGGCAACTTAAAAAGATGTATGGTAGAGAGTATATGGGGATTGTAAGAAGCACATTCTTAATAGACCCAGATGGCAAAATTGCATATATTTGGAGTAAAGTAAAAGTTAAAAACCATGCACAAGAGGTGCTAGAGAAGCTAAAAGAGTTACAAGCTTAATGAAAAAGCTATTAATTGCCTTTGCTTTACTATCTAGCTTAGCACTAGCACAAATAAAACTTAGCAATCGCGACGCCCTAACTATTGCTAATAGAATTTGGATAAACGAGGGTGCAGGCAAAACTAAATATCTAGTATGGTGGAACAAGGGCGAAGAGTTTGCAAGTTTGGGTGTCGGGCACTTTATTTGGTTTACCAAAGATAAACCTATGTGGTTTTACCACGCGTTTCCAAATATGTTAAAGTTTATTATGAAACGAGGGGCAAAGCCTCCAAAATGGCTAAACCCAAATATGAGTTGTGTTTGGAACAGCTACGAAGAGTGGAAAGAGGCAAAGCGAACAAATAGCCCTAAAATGCAAGAGCTAACAAACTTTTTAAATAGAACAAAAGCCTTGCAAGCTCAATTTATGGTTTATCGCTTAAATAGTGCATATAAAAAGCTAATAGATTACGCACCAACACCTGCAATGAAGGCAAAAATAAAAAGAGTATTTAATAAGCTACTGTATAAAAAAGATGGCTCTATTGACCCACAAGGAGCATACTGCCTAATAGATTATACTAACTTTAAAGGCGATGGAACACTAGAGAGCGAACGCTACCAAAACACAGGCTGGGGACTCTACCAAGTATTAGAGCACTTTAACGAAAATAACCCTAATAAATATAGAGCATTTGCAAACTCTACTAGATATATTTTAGATAGATTAATAAAAGTATCACCACCAGAGAGAAACTTAAAACGCTTTAGAAGAGGCTGGTTTGTGCGTACTAGAACTTACGAAAAACCTTAAAGTTTATTTTTGATATAATGGTAGAAAGGGGATTTCTATGGAAGATGCAACAAAATTAGACAACTATAGCTATGAAGAGTATTTAGATATTGCAAATAATACAAAAGATAGAGTAGAGTTAATTTTTGGTAAAATATATATGATGGCAGGTGCTAGTGCCTTGCATCAAGATATTGTAGGAAATATTTTTTTTAATATAAAGTCTAAAAATAACGAAAACTGTAAACCAAGAGTTGCACCATATGATATTAAATTAAAAATTAATAACTCAATAAATATAGTGCAACCTGATGTTATGATTTTTTGCAATAAACAAGAGATACCTTGTGCTATTTTTGAAGTACTATCCCCATCTACTGCACTAAAAGATAAAACAGTAAAAAAAGAGTTATACCAGCTAGCAAAAGTGCAAGAGTATTTTTTAATAAATGCAGAGTATGACATTATAGAAAAGTTTGAACTAATTAATGATAAATATGAACTAGCAGGTGTTTATGGCAAAGATGATAAGATAGAGATTAAATGTATACATGAAGAGATAGAAACAAAAGATATATTTGAGGTTTAATGAAAGATAGAGTATTTAATAAAGATATCGACAAAAAGTTTGAATTCGACGAAAGCGTAGCATCGGTTTTTGATGATATGCTAAGTCGCTCTGTACCATTTTATAAAGAGGTGCAAAACTTAATAGTAGATTTAATAGCAAAAAGTGCTAAAGATAAAGATACTCTATTAGATTTAGGCTCTTCTACTGGAGAGTTTTTGCTAACTTTAAACTCTAAAACCAAAAATTTAAAACTTATTGGTATAGACAACTCAAAACCTATGCTAAATAGAGCAAACAATAAAGCAAAAGCCTATGGAGCTACAAATATAGAGTTTATCTATGCAGATATGTTAAATTATAAAATCGAGAATTTTAACTACATTGTAGCCAACTACACACTGCAATTTATTCGCCCCCTAAATCGCCCAAAACTTGTTAAAAAAATTTATGATGGATTATGTGAAAATGGCTACTTTATCTTTAGCGAAAAGGTAGTATTCGAAGAGAAAAAGCTAGATAAAGATATTATAGATATCTACTACGAATACAAAAAGAGCCAAGGCTATAGCGAATACGAAATAGTAAAAAAGAGAGAAGCACTAGAGAATGTGCTAATTCCATTTACAATTAAAGAGAATATTGCAATGTGCAAAGAGGCTGGATTTAAGAGTATAGATACCATATTCCAATGGGGCAACTTTGTTACATTTGTTGCTAAGAAGTAAGTAGATTTTAGATAAAATTATACGCAAAAAAACAAAAGGATATTTATGAGATTATTAGCTTTAATGACCTTTATATGGGCATTTTCGTTTTCGTTTATTGGCGTATATTTAGCAGGAAAAGTAGATAGCTATTTTGCAGTTTTAGTTCGTGTTGGCTTGGCATCTTTAATTTTTATACCATTTACCAACTTCAAAGTTGCAAACTCTTTAAAGCTTAAAATAATGGGTATTGGCATTATTCAAATTGGTATTATGTATATATTTTTCTTTAAGTCATTTCTATTTTTATCTGTGCCAGAGGTGCTTTTATTTACAATATTTACACCAATTTATGTAACTATAATTTACGATTTACTAAAAGGAAAATTTAACTACCTATATATTATAACAGCAGCAATTGCCGTACTTGGTGCTTATGTAATTAAACAAACACAAGTTAATGATAACTTCTTTTTAGGCTTTATGATGGTACAAGGTGCAAATGTTGCATTTGCTTTAGGGCAAGTCTTATACAAAAAACTTTTAGAGAGCGATGAGCTAAAAGATATAAAACAATCATCTATTTTTGGATACTTTCACTTTGGGGCACTTGTAATCTCTTTAGTAGCATTTTTACTCTTTGGAAACTCTGCAAAAATGCACCCAGATGCAACACAATGGGCTGTATTGGTATGGTTAGGGGTTGTTGCTTCTGGTATTGGATACTTTTTATGGAACAAAGGTGCAACAGAGGTAGATAGTGGAATTTTAGCTATTATGAACAATGCTGTAATACCTCTTGGCTTAATAGTAAACTTAGTTCTTTGGGGCAGAGATATTAACTACACAAGCTTAATTATTGGTGGTGGTTTAATTGCTTTTTCTCTATGGCTACACAATCAAATATTAAAAAGAGATGCAAAATTATCTATCTAAATAGAGAAATTAGATTGTAGGCTAAAGATGTTTCTGCATATTGATATAGACTCTTTTTTTATATCTGCCGAACGCACACTAAACCCAAAACTTCTTGGTGTGCCAGCAGCAGTTGGTAGCAGAAGCAACTTAGAAATTTTTAACAAACACAGAGATAACACTAAATTAATAAACATAAATAGCGGGGCTTTTGTTACCCCTGTATTTCATAACTCGCACAAAAGAACATTCGAAAACTACTTTGTAGATAAAATAGATGGTAAAGAGAAGATTAGAGGTATAATAACAACTGCAAGTTACGAAGCTAGAGCTTGTGGAGTTAAAACTGCAATGCCAATTGCACAAGCAATAAAATTATGCCCAGAGATTATTGTAGTGCCATCTAACTATCCACTATACCACAAACTATCGCGTGCAATTCATATAGAACTTAAGCACCATATTCCACAAATAGAGCAATACAGCATAGACGAATTTTTTGGTAACTTAGATGGCTGGGTTAAAGAGGGTCAATTTTTAGACTTTGCTAACAATCTTAAAAAGACTATCTATAACAAGTTTAAAATTCCTGTATCTATTGGTATTGCAGAGTCTAAATATATAGCAAAATTAGCAACCAACAAAGCAAAACCGTTTGGTGTATATGTAGTAGAGAATCAAAAAGAGTTTATAAACGATATACCTATCGAAAAGTTTCCAGGAATTGGCAAAGGCTTTAGTAAAAAACTCCATAAATATGGCATTAAAACTCTTGGCGATGTATGTAACTCTAAAGAGCTGCTATATAGATGGAAAAAACCGGGTATTGAGCTATTTAATAGAGTGTGCCAAGATAATAATGGTGCAATAAATAAAAAAGAGCCAAAAAAATCTATCGGCTTGGGGCGAACTTTCGATGCAATTTATGAATACAACGAAATCAAAAGACGCTTAGTAATTATGGCAAGACATATAGCACATATGGTAAAAAAAGCAAAGGTAAATCCACTAAGATATGATATTAAAATATACTATAAAGATGGCAAAAAATTAAAAGCTGGAGAGAGCACAAACAGAGTCTTTAGCGAACAACTTTTAAAATCAATTGTAGTTAAACAACTAGATAATATATGGCTTGAAAATAGGGGTGTAATAAAGCTAAGAGTTAGCGTCTCTAATTTTCAAAAAGTACAACACACAACACTATCTTTACTCGATTACAATAACGATAGCACCCAAAAAGATTTAGATAATGCAGTAACAACGCTAAGAGAGCGTTTTGGTTTAGATATTTTAAAAAATGGAAACGAAATTTAAAATTTAAAATCTTCGCCTAAATAGTGTTTTTTAACATCTTTGTTTTTAGCAATATCTTTACTTGTACCACTAGCAAGCATTCTACCACTCTCTAATACATAAGCTCTATCACAAATTTGCAAAGTCTCTCTTACATTATGGTCAGTAATTAATATACCAATATCCATCTTTGCAAGCTGTGCAATAACCTTTTGAATATCGGCAACTGCTATTGGGTCAACTCCAGCAAATGGCTCATCTAATAGTAAAAACTTTGGTCTATTAACTAAGGCTCTTGCAATTTCGCATCTTCTGCGTTCACCACCACTTAGTTTTACGCCTAAGCGTCTTCTTATTGGCTCTATATTTAATGCAACTAAAAGCTCTTCGACTCTTTGCTTTTGCTCATCTTTTTTTAACATACCAGCTTCGGCTGCAACATAGAGGTTATCTTCTACACTTAAATCACCAAAAATACTACTCTCTTGTGGTAAATAACCTATTCCAAACTCTGCTCTTTTGCTTAATGGATAAGTTGTAATATCTTTACCATCAATAGATACGCTACCATTACTTACCTCAACAATGCCACAAATCATATAAAATGTTGTTGTTTTACCTGCACCATTTGGACCAAGTAACCCTACAACCTCTTTACTTTTTACACTTATAGATACATCTTTTACAATCTCTTTTTTTGCTATAACTTTTGTTAAACTCTTTGCCTCTAATTTATGCACTTATAACCTCCATTTTATACTCTCTAGCAGCCCCGTTATCTACTGGCGTAATAGATATAGAGTATATACTAAACCCAGCATCTTTTAATAAGTTTACTAAATCCTCGTTTGCCCACTCTATAAAGTGTAATCCCTCTTTTTCAAACTCTTCTAAAAGCCCTAAATTCTCTAAATCGTCAAACTCTACTCTATAAAAATCGTAATGAAAAAGACTCTCTCCATAGCGCTGTTGCAAAGAGAATGTAGGCGATGTTACTGCCCCACTCTCTCCAATTTGCTCAACTATACTTTTAACTAAAGTTGTTTTACCAGCAGCTAAATTACCATTTAAAAGTACAATTGCACTCTTTGGCAAACTATCTAAAAGCTCTTTAGCAAAGCCTTCTAAATTATTTAAGGCTAC
>CAYMUV010000028.1:0-8330 GCA_964393855.1 uncultured Nitratifractor sp. | reverse complement strand
GCACTACCAAAGTTCTCGTCCCAATTAACAACTGCAAAGTTAGCTTGTAAAATTTTATCTGCACTCTTTTGCCCTCTATCAACTCTTGCAATGCCAAATGCTAGTGGTTTTTTATATCCATTGCTGCTTTCTACATTTGCAACTAACTCTTTAAATTCATCTACACTGTTTACTCTATCTATCATAAATATCTCCATACTTTTTTTAATATTAATATTATACTAAATTAAACTAATGCGCTTCTTATCTTAGTAGCTGTTAAAAAGATATAATCTTTACCAGTAATAGTAACTCGATACTTTTTTTGTTGCAAATACTTTTTAGCAAAAATCACATCGCTAAACATCAACCCCAACTCGCTAAAGTTATAATTTGGAACTCTTGCACCATATACAAGCTCGCCTCCAATCCATCGTGAATTTGGAAAGCCTAGTATTATTGCACTATCTTTTTCTAAATAGTTTGTTACCAAATTCATTAACAACTCTTTATAATTTAAAGAGCTACTTTGCATTGTACCAATAGAGATTAGCATATCAAACTTACCTAAACATAACTCTTCTAGCTTATTAATATCTTTGCAAAAAAACTTTATATTACTACTATTAAAACTACTACTAGCAACTTCAATAGCACTTTTAGAGTAATCTACACCTACAAACTCTTTTTTATTTAAACTATCTTTATCTACTAAATCAGCAATAACCTTAAATTCATCCCCTCTATTTATACCTAAATTTAATATCTTCTCTCTATTATATATATTAGCCCTCTTTAGTGCATCTATATAGTAGTATATAAAACTTGGCTCTTGAGTCTTATTAATTTTAAAAAACTCAGACTCTTTACCATACTTATCTAAGTTGCTACAATTGTGAAAACTAAAATCATTTAATTTTATAAAAGTTATTTCTACAATATCTCCTAAATCTTTAGGTGTTAGCATTTTACATTTTAAAATTTGAGCTAAATCTATTAAACTCTTATAACTTATATATCTATATTCTACACCTTCTATATATATTATCTCTCCACAATATAAATTTTCTACAATATCAGGATTAAGAACTTTAAACTTTACTTCTTTACTATATAAAAGCTTATTTTTTAAAATTTCTATAATTTCTGATGTATTTTTATTAAAAAAGTTCAAAATAAAGCCTTTTGTTTTTAAGAATTATCCTTAAAAAAAGCTCTATATAGCTTAATTTAAAGCCAAAAGTTATAAAAACAGTAAACTCAAAGAGAATAAAACTATACTTTTTAAGGCAATTTTAATCGGTTTTATGTATTATTATACTAATTTACTTCAAAAAACTACAAAAAAACTTAAAAAAAGTTTTTAATATTATTTAATTTAAGGTTCATATTAGTTAATGTTAAGTATAATTTTTGCATAGGAATAGCAAAGTTGCTCTATTTTAGAGCTAAAAAGCATTCAAATTAAAAAGGTGGAAAAGATGAAAACGTTATCTAAATTATTAAGTGTTGCAGTTATTGCAAGTGGTTGTTTATTTGCTGGGGGTGCATTTATACCAACTCCAGCTCCTGAACCAGATGTAGAACCAGTTGAACCAGCAGTTGCTGAGATTCCAGAGACAAAACCAGCTAAAGATATCACACCATACTTTGGTGGTGCTATTGGTACTAGCAATGGTACAGTTAAAAGTCAAGCAAAAGTTTGTGGTGGTTGCCAATACGATAAACTAAATCAAACTACAAGTAAAGCCCCAGATAAAATACTAAATTGGGGTGGTAGTGATAGTGCTACAAATGCAATGGCATTAGCTGGTGTAGAGATTAACGATAACTTAGCGGTAGAAGGTCGTATTACAAAAGCTATTTCTGATTACGAGATTAAAGACCACAAACCAATTAGTTATGCAAATGCAGCGGTTTATTTAAAACCTCAAGCTAAATTTGAAGACTTCTCTGTATATGCACTATTAGGTTATGGTATCTCTAGTATTGATTTTATGGGTAAAAACACTAAAGCAAGTGGTTTCCAATATGGTGCTGGTGGTAGCTACGATATAGACGACCAACTATCAGTATTTGCAGACTATACTCAATTAATGGGTTCAAGCAAAAAAATATCAGAGGCATCTACACTTAGCAGTATCGACAGTGTAAACGCTGGTATTATATTTAAACCATAAACTAAAGAGGCTTTTCTCCACCTCTTTAGCATAATTTCTTGCTAAATTCTTTTTAAAATATATATAATTTTATCACTATCTTCCATATCATAAAGATTAATTGGGAAAGTTTTTATAACTTCCCAGCCATCTAAAAGTTCAAAAAACTCTTTACTATAAAAATATTGCGATATATTTTCGCTATACTTAATATATCTATTATTATCTTTTTTAAATAGTGTAAATTTAGAATCATAAAGCCCTGCTTCATAAAAGCTCTCTATTGCTAAAAATTTGTCACTATCTTCAGCAATAAAATTACCAACAGCAACTTCGCTTAAACCAAACTCGCTATTAACATCAAATATAAAGTATCCATCTCTTTTTACTATATTTTTTAGCTCTTTAAAAAACTCTATAAACTCTTGAGGAGTTAAATAGTTAATCATATCAAAAGTTGCACAAGCTACATCAAACTCTTTATTAATTTCGTGTAATTCTAAAGTAGAAACAAAACCCTCTAAACCATTATTTACAGCTTTTTGAATCATTTTAGGGCTTCTGTCAATACCTAATATATAGTCTAATTTGTATCTTTTTTTAAGCTCTAACAAAAAGTCACCACTACCACAACCTATATCTAATAGCGATTTAAACTCTAAAGTATCTAAAATATTAAAAAAGTAGTTATATAATTTAGGAGAGTACTCTTTAATTCCTAATAGCTCTTCTATCTCTGCATAGAGGTCGAGTGCCTCTTTACTATTGCTTTTTTCCAAGCTCCACAACCTCTTTAAGCTTACTATAAAGCTCTAATATCTCATCTTTTTTCTCGAAAAAACTATTTTTATTAGCAACCAAGTGAGCGCTAGATTCCATAATTTTTTCTGCTTCTACTAAACCATTTTCTCTTATTGTTGTACCTGTCTCTACTACATCAACAATAGCGTCAGCTAAACCAACAAGTGGGGCAAGTTCGATTGAACCATTTAATTTAATAATCTCAACTCCAACTGCCTTTTTAGCAAAATATTGCTTAGTTATATTAACCATTTTAGTAGCAATTTTAATATCTGGTCTATTCCAATCTAAACTATCTTCGCTCTTTAGTGCAATCGATACCCTGCACTTTCCAAACTCTAAATCTAATAAATCTAAAATATCTAAATTCTTCTCTTTAATTACATCTAAACCTACAATTCCAATATCTGCAGCTCCATACTCAACATAAGTAGGAACATCTTGATTTTTAACATTTAAAAACTTAAATTGCTCATTTTCAGATATAAGTTTACGACCTTCAAAAGAGAATTTACTATTAAATATCTTGCCTAAGATATCCATAGTATCTTCTGCTATACGCCCTTTTGGCAAAGCTATTGTTAACACTTAATCTCCTTGATTACTTTTTTCATTCCTGTAAAAATTAACTCTTTATCAAATTTTGCATTTAAATATTTAGCTAATATCTCTCCATCTCCACCACAACAATATATTGGCAGACTCTCTTTATTAATACTCTTAACAAAAGCAACAATTGGTGCAATTATGCCATAATTTAATGTCTCTTTAGTACTGCTATTGGGTAAAATATCTAAATTTACATCTGATAAGCTATTTAGATTTAAAACTTTAGATATATCACTATAAGAGTTAATTAAACTATAAATTCCTGGTAAAATTGTACCACCTATAAACTTACCATTTAATTTTTTATCTATTGTTATAGCACTGCCTGCATCAATATATATGCCATCATCTTTAGATAAAAGCAACGCCCTTCTATCTACACCCATGCCACTATACTCGCCCTCTATCTTTACAAAGGGTTCTATATTAATCCAGTTTGCAATTGCCTTTAACTTATTAGATAAATCTCTATTTACATTAATATAATAAAGCTTTTTATCTCCATATAGATTAAAAAGTTCACTATAATCTAAATTAACAACTTCGCTCCCATTGTATAAGTGGGCTTTTGTATTTCCAATATCTACTAAATACACTACTCGTTAAATGAACCAATTGATACTAATTTATCATATCGCTTTTGCAACAACTCATCTTTTGTTAGAGCCTTTAACTCTTTAACTGTATTAATGTAGTACTCTTTAATAGCATCTGCTGCTGCTTGCTTATCTCTATGTGCACCTATTAAAGGCTCATCAATAATATCATCAATTAAATTATGCTCTTTTAAAGAGTCTGGTGTAATTTTTAAAGCTTTTGTAGCTTGTTCTACCTTGCTTGGGTCATTCCACAAAATTGCACTACAACCCTCTGGTGAAATTACAGAAAATACAGAGTATCTCATCATAGCTAATTTATCTGCAACACCAATAGCCAAAGCTCCACCACTTCCACCTTCTCCAATAACTACCGATATTAAAGGCACACTAATATCTGAAAGCTCTAATAAATTTCTAGCAATCGCTTCGCTCTGCCCTCTCTCTTCTGCACCAAGACCAGGGTAAGCACCTGGAGTGTCTATTAAAAAAAGAACAGGAATATCAAATTTCTCTGCCAATTGTACAACACGAAGAGCTTTTCTATACCCCTCTGGATGTGGCATTCCAAAATTTCTTTTTAATTTATTCTTAGTTCCACGCCCTTTTTGTTCGCCTATAACTACACTCTTTTGCCCATTAATCCAACCCATATAGCAAATAATTGCCTCATCATCACGAAAGTGTCTATCACCATGAATCTCTTGAGCATCATCTAGTAGCAGTCTAACATAATCAAGTGCATATGGTCTATCTGGATGTCTTGCTAGTTGCAGTTTTTGATAGTCGTTTAAGTTACCAAAGGTCTTTTTAACCTCTTTTTCTAAATCTTTTTCTAATATTTCAACTGCATCTTTATCGCCTCTAGCTTTTGCAGACTCTATAGAGTTTTGAATCTCTTCTATAGGCTTTTCAAAATCAAGGTAAGTTGCCATAACTTATTATCCTTGATATTTCTTAAATATTACTACTCCGTTTGTTCCACCAAACCCAAAAGAGTTACTCATTACTACATTAAGTTCTGCCTCTCTTGCACCATCTGTAACATAATCTAAATCACAATTTTCATCTGGTGTTTCATAATTAATTGTAGGAGGCAATACACCTTTTTCCATAGCCATAATAGATATTACTGCTTCTGTCGAACCAGCCGCTCCTAAACAGTGACCAATTTGACCTTTAGTAGAACTAACTGGTGGACAATTCTCTTTGCCACCTAAAAGCTCTTTAATTGCAGCTGTCTCATTTTTATCGTTTACTGGAGTAGAAGTTCCATGTGCATTAATATAATCTAATTTTGGATTACCAGCCATTTTCATAGCAGCTTTCATAGCTCTTAATGGTCCATCCATAGTTGGTGTTGTAATATGGTTTGCATCACCACTCTCACCAAATCCAACTAACTCTGCATATATTTTCGCACCTCTTGCTTTAGCAGCTTCTAACTCTTCTAAAACTAGTGCACCTGCACCCTCTCCCATAATAAATCCATCTCTATCTTTATCGAAAGGTCTTGATGCATGTTTTGGGTCATCGTTTCTAGTCGAAAGAGCTTTCATAGAAGCAAATCCACCAATACCAACAGGGCAAATTGCACTCTCTGCACCTACAACCAACATTCTATCTGCTCCACCTGTCATAATTGTCTTAGCAGCTTCGTTAATTGCATGAGTTCCAGCAGCACACGCAGTTACAGAACTTAAGTTTGGTCCTTTTAAATTTTCGTAAATAGATACAAAACCACCTAGCATATTTACAAGTGCAGATGGGATAAAAAATGGAGAAATTCTTCTAGGTCCTCTAGCTTCGCAAACTAAAGAGTTCTTCTCAATAGCAGGTAAGCCACCAATACCAGCAGCTGAGCTAACACCAAAGCTCTCTCTATCTACGCTATCATCTATTTTAGCATCTTCTATAGCCTCTTTAGCTGCTTTTAAACCAAAATGAATAAATCTATCAGCCTTCTTAACCTCTTTAGCATCCATAACAGTAGTTGGGTCAAAATCTTTAACCTCTCCAGCTATCTGAGCAGAAAGCTTAGATGGGTCAAAAATAGTTATTTTATCGATTCCACATTCACCTGCAATAATAGCATCAAAAGAGCTCTCTTTATCGTGCCCTAAACTATTAATCATACCCAAACCTGTAACAACTACTCTTCTCACGATGTCTCCTATTTTATTAATAAAGATAGCAAAGCTCTTAAATAAAAACTCTCCTATCTTTACCCCAATTTAGGGTAAAGTAATTATGCTTTTGCGTCTTCTATAAATTTAACTGCATCAGCAACAGTTGCAATAGATTCTGCTGACTCATCTGGAATTTCAATATCAAATTTTTCTTCTAGTGCCATTACTAGCTCAACAACATCTAAGCTATCTGCACCTAAATCTTCTGCAAACTTTGAATCTTCTTTAATTTCGTCTAAATTAACACCTAATTGCTCTGCTACTACTTCTTTTACTTCATCTAAAATTGCCATTTATGACTCCTTATAAAATATTGGCTAAGTATAGCTAAAAATCGTTAAAAATAGGTAAAATTTAATTAATTAAGAGTCTAAATTTGTCAAAACTAAACTCTTAAAATCAAAAATAACCCTAGTTCCTACACCTTTTTTAGACTCTATTTTTAACAATACACCTTCATTATCACAAAAACTTTTAACCAAATTTAAACCTATGCCCTCGCCTTCTACTAAGTTTGACTCTCTAAAGTACCTCTGATAAATTAGTGTTAATTCATCTTCGCCAATTCCTACTCCATAATCTCTTACTATTAATTTGCTATCTTTTATCTCAATATCTATATCGCTATCTTTACTTGAATACTTCATACTATTTTCTATTACATTATCTATTGTTTGCTCTAATCCGATTTTGTCTATTTTAATAACTAATCTTTCTAAATTTAAATTAAAACGATTTCTCTTTAATTCTCTAAAATATTCTACTCTATCTTCTACTAAGATATCTAGCTTAACTATCTCTTTTTCTATAGGTAAAATATCTTTTTTAATCTCATACCTAAGCTGCTCATATAGCCTTTTTAATCTATCTAAAGCACTATTTATTCTATTAATTTTCTTTAAATCTTTACTCTTTTCTAAACTTTTAGATAACATTTTTATGTTCGCATCTATAGTACTTATTGGCAAGTTTATCTCGTGTAAAGTCTCTCTTGTAATATGCTCTAAAGTTCTATTTTGCTTCTCTTTAGACTCAATCAAATAGCTATATAAAACTGCACCAATAGCTATAATAACCGGAAGCGTTGCTATAAAAGCTAAAAAATAATCCCCTTTAAAAAGAGCCACACTACTATACAAAAAATTATGAAATAGAAAAATCAAACCCTCTAAAGCAATAAATATAAACAGATACCAAAACCGCATTAAGCCAACTCTTTTTTAAAGATATAACCAACACCTCGAATAGAATCTATACTATCTGGAAATATCTTTTTTAATCTACTTATATATACTCTTAAAGCTGCACTATTTGGTTCTTGCATACCCCAAAGTTTACTATATATCTGAGAATACTCTACTATTTTATTACTATTTTCAATTAAAAGCTCTAAAAGTGCAAACTCTTTTATACTTAACTCTAAATCCCTATCTTTATAAAAAAGAGCTTTTCTATTTTTATCTAAAAGATAAGAATCAAAAGCAATTTTGCTATTTTTAATATATCTTTTTTTTACGGCATTAACTCTTGCTAAAAGCTCATCTAAATCTATCGGTTTTTTAATATAATCATCTGCACCTATACTAAAGGCTTTAAGTAGAGTTTTTTTATCTTCTCTAGAAGTTATAAAAATAGTAGGGGTATTATCGTGTGCATCTCTTAATTTTTTAAGCGCACTTACTCCATCTTCGAAAGGTAAATTAATATCAAATAGATATAAGTCATAATTTTTTTCGTAAGATAAATCAAAAGCACTATAAGGGTCAAAAACACTATCTACAAAAAAACCTTCATCTTCTAAAAACTCTTTTAAAGTCTCGTTAAATAATCTATCATCCTCCAAAAGAAGTATCTTCAAGAAAGTCCTTTTTTTAATAGTGTTAAGTGCTATGTGTTAAGTGTTAAGATTTTTTAAGTTGCACAAAAATTCAAAATTGATATAAAAAGCAGAGCTTTTTACATCATCATCCCCCCATTAACCTTTAATGTTTCGCCTG
>CAYMUV010000027.1:0-8601 GCA_964393855.1 uncultured Nitratifractor sp. | reverse complement strand
CTGCTCTTTTTCGAGCCTCTTCTTTTCTTCTTAGCTCTTGTCTTTGTTGCTCTTCGAATATTATCTTATCTGAAAAGTCTAAAAGTACTATCTCCTCTTCTTCATAAATCTCATTAGTATCGCCTAAATATCTATCATCTAATTCAATTCTTTTACCACTATCTTTAGCATTTACAGGAGCTTTTTTCTTCTTTTTCTTAGGTGTAGAACTCTCCATATTAAGAGTTGGTTCACTCCTCTTTTGAGCAGCTGGCTTATTTGGGTTTTTCTTTTTAATTATTGTAATACCTCTTCTTTTAGCTGGCTCTTTTTTAGCTACATCTTCACTATTTTCTTTGCTCTCTTTTTTATCTTCTGGTTTTACTTTAGGAGCAGATGTAATACCTTTTCTCTTTTTAGCTGGTTTTTTAGGTTCTTCTATCTTTTGTGCCTCTTTAGACTCTTTTTTGTTATCTATTTTTTCTTCTTTAACTTCAGGCTCTTTTTTTACTTGAACTTCTTTTTTGCTACTACTTTTTTTCGTTTTTTCTTGACTAGCTTTCTCTTTAGATGACTCTTTAGTTGTCTCTTTTTTCTTTGTAGCTTTTTTTGCAGGCTCTTTTTTAGCTGTTTTAGCACTCTTTATCTCTGGTTTTTTACCAGAGATTAAATACTCCATTAAAACTTCTGCCTGATCTTCGGTGATTGTACTATTTTTAGCCCTTACATTATAACCTAACTCTTTTGCTTTTTCAATTGCATCTTTATCGTTAGCACCTGCTTCTAGTGCTACCTCTTCTATTTTAATTTTTGACATCTACTAATAACTCCTTAAAAAACTCTTCTACTTTTTCTATATCTAATTTCATTCTGCCAGCAACTATTTTTGTTATATGTTGCCCCTCTATACACTCAGTGCATAGGTAAAAACTTCTACCCATACCACTATATCTAATAAGATTACTATGATCTTTTTGTAGTCTAATAAGCTCTTGTCTTGACTCCCTTTTACGACATGATATACACATTCTGATAGGATTAGATTTTTTCATTGATATTATATCACAAATTCCTAACTCGAGACTTTAACACCGTAATTATCTAAATCACGAACCATAACTCTAAAATCTGAAAATGCATTATCTAATACTTTTGCAATTCTTTCTGCATCCTCTTCGTAACATAAAGTAAAAAATGTAGAACCACTACCAGATAGAGTACTCATTAAAGCCCCATTATCTAAAGCTAATGATTGTACTCTATATAACTCTGGCATCATCGACATTCTTCTATCTTGATGCAGCTTATCTTTTGCAGCTATTTTTAACTGATCCCAAGATTCGCTCATAAATAACGAAACCATATAAGCAGCATGAGATAAAGAGAAAACTGCCTCTTCTTTATAATAGTTTTTAGGTAAAACATTTCTAGATTTATTTGTAGATATTGTCTTATTTGGTACTACTAAAACTGCTTTTAAATAGTTAGGCAATCTATGTTTTTTACTATATACTCTGCCATCATGTAAACAAGCTACATTAAACCCACCCATTACAGCTGGTGTAATATTATCAGGATGTGGCTCATATTTAAGAGCTAAATTTAATATTCTTCGTTTGTTATACTTAACCCCAGCGGCTACATGTGCAGCAGTTAATGCAGCTACTATAACTGCAGACGAGCTACCTAAACCTCTTGAGATTGGTATATTATTCATAAATTCAAATCTAAAAGTATTATATTTCCCACCACTTAATCTCTTGTAGTGTTCATTAAATATACTTAAAAACATACTGTTTTTCTTAATTTTTGGGTTAGATGACCCCTCTCCTTTGGTAGAGACACTTAAGAAACGAGACTCTTTTACTCTTATCTCGTTGCGTAAATTTATAGATAATCCTAGTGTATCAAACCCTGGACCTAAATTGGCACTTGTTGCAGGCACAGATATTAACATAATTTCCCTTACTTAACTAACAGCAGCTATATGATAATTTGGCTCGTTTTGCTCTAGTATTGTTATCTCTTCTAACGATTTTGGCATAAAAAAGCTGCTCTGTTTAAAATCTTCTAATCTTTTTGTAATTATAGTCTCTTTTTCTTTGATAAAGTAAAGTTTTCCTAAAGCTCTAATAGGTTTAGTACCATTTAAATCGAATGCACTTACTGCAAAAAAATCTATATCTCTTAAAATATTGAGTGTTTTTAATATAACATAGGCTATTTTAGTTGCCATATGGCTACCTGGACCATTTGTATATATAAAACTTTTAATATCAAACTCTTGCAAAATATTCTCTACAATATTTAACATTATATCTGATGTTAAACCATCATACTCTCTTGTCTCTAAAAGCTTACCATCTTTATAAAAGCCAAACTGCATAGGTTTAGCTAATGTATTTATAACTACTACTATGATAGTTCCTTATGCAAAGACTTTCGAAAGCTCTTTATAATTTTCGTACTCTTGAAATTTAACTATTTCGAAAGCATCTTCTGTGCTTAAAAGCTTTCTTGTTAAAAGATTATTTAATTCATGGCTACTTGCACTTGCACTATATTCGCCAACTACTCTTTTGCCTAAAAGCATCAAATCGCCCATTGCATCTAATATTTTATGTCTTACAAACTCATTTTCGTATCTTAAACCTTCTGGATTTAAAACAGATGTATCATCTAATCCGATAGCATTTTCTAAACTAGCACCTAAAGCTAAATTTATACTTTGCAAATACTGTATATCTCTTAAAAAACCAAAGGTTCTAGCTCTTGCTATCTCTTCTACATAGCTTTTTTTACTAAAGTTGTAGCTAAATTCCTGCTCTCCAATTACTGGATGATCAAAGTTAATCTTAAAGTTAAATATTGGTCTTTTAGATGGTTTTAAAGATGCAAATTTACCATCTTTTTCTACTTTTACCTCTTTTTTTATAATCAATAACTCTTTTGCAACATTTTGCACCTTTATACCTGCTTCGTCAAGTAGCATACAAAAAGATACTGCACTACCATCCATAACAGGCATCTCGTTACCATAAACTGTTACTCTTAAATTGTCTATCGAATAAGCATATATTGCAGATAAAAAGTGCTCGATTGTAGAGATTGCATTAGGTTTTACCCCAATTACAGTTGCAAGTTTAGTATCAGATATATTATCTGGCTTTAACTTCAGCTCGGTATTACTAAATGCATGAATAAAAACAACACCACTATTAGCTGGCATAGGCTCTAATATAACGCGTATTGGCTCACCACTATGAAGTCCTATACCAACAACTTCTACATTTTTGTTAATAGTTTTTTGAAACATCTACCCTCCAACTCTAGTAGAATATTACCTAATTATACCCTAAAATTTTATCGGCTTTGCTAAATATTGCATTAATATGTTCATTTATCCACTTTTTATCCATCCACTCATATGGATTTACCTCTATACCTTGTACTAAAATACCAAAATGCAAGTGGTCACCCAAAGCTAACCCTGTTGTTCCTGTATTTGCAATAACTTGACCTGCTGCAATATTATCACCTTCGTTTACAACAATTTTAGAGCAGTGTCCATAAAGAGTATATAAACCAAAACCATGATCTATTAAAGGCATATTCCCATAAATTCCATTCAGTTTAGTAGAGACAACTCTCCCGCTATTAGAAGAGTAAATTTTATCATGTCTTACACTTGCTAAATCTAGACCCAAATGATACGACTCTGAAATAATCTTATCTGGATTTTTATAGTAGTAGTATCTATGGTCACCAAAGTTGGCAACTCTTTTACCATTTTTAAGTGGGTAAAATGGTAAAATTTTCCAATTTCCTGATATTGGAGTAACTTTTGAAGAGAGCTTATGAATATATGCCTCATTCTTCTCTCTCATAAACTCATTAACTGCTTTAAACTTCTTTAATGGGTCTGTTATATTAGAGTAGTCACTATCTAAGCTAATTAAATCGCTTATTTTTCCATTTATAAATCTATCTGTTGCTCTAATTTTAGACTCTCTATATTTTTTATCTATTTTTCTAAAACCTATTGAATATTTAGATACATTTCCTGCTAAATCTTTTGCTACTATAACTGGATTAAAACTATCTTTATTAAATTTCCAAGCAATTAAAGCTGCATAAATGCCATCTTTTTTATACTTTACTACATTAAATTTATTACCATTTTTAGCATCTATATAGATATTACTTAAATCATTTTCATCAACACTAAATATTACTAAAGCACTCCCACCTTTACGAACATATTGACTAAAAGAGAGTATAGAAATTTGAGGTGCTTTTTTATCTATATTTAGTGCTACCTCTTTAGTAGTAATATTGCCTCTTAGAAAATTCCATTTACTATTATCTTTTGCTTCTATAATGATATTTTTAGCATTACTAAATTTTTTAGGTATTACAATATCTACACTGCTCTCTTTTTTTAACATTGGAAAATTTTGAGAGAGTATCTCTGTTTTTTCTCCATTATTTACAACATAAATATTAACTTGTTTAATTGCATTATTATCTTTAACTTTAATCCTTATAGGGTCTTTTAAGTTTGTATATATTTTATCTTTTACCTCTATTTGTGGTGCAACCCTATCTAACTCTTTTAAATTATATAAATATAACCCTCCAGCAGCAACAGCTAACAATACAAGCAACATTAATAGTAATTTAGCAACGCCACCTCTTTTTCTTTTTGCTCTAACTCTTCCTCTTCTCATTATAATCCTTTAATTCTTTTGTAAGTTATCTAATAATTTAAACTTTAACTCCTCTATTGTACCATTTTTTATATCAAAACCCGAAGCATTTTTATGCCCACCACCACCAAATTTCTTAGCTACTTTAGATATATCCTCATTTTTTGAGCGTAAAGATACTTTTAAAGAGTTTTCATAATCTAAAATTAAAACTGCAACCTCTACAGTAGCTAAAGATATAGCCTCATCTATTATCCCTATAACATCGCTATATTTTGCACCTGTTTTATTTAATATATCTCTAGTTATAACCATAATAGCAACCCTGCCATTTAAAAAAAGCTGCATACTATCTATTGCTTTAGATTTTAATCTAACATGAGATAGCGACTTAAACTTTTTAACCCTATTAGATACAAAAGTTAAATCTACACCTAAATCTAAAAGTTCACTTGCAACTTTAAATGTATCTTTAGTAGTTAAAGAGCTTGTAAAGTGTTGGCTATCTGTTAAAAGTCCGCAATATATGCACTCTGCGACATCTTTACTAACTGTAGATATATTAGATAATAGCTTATATAAAACTACTGTAGAAGAGACTTCTATATCTACAATATTTAAATCTCCATAGTAGCTGTTATCTTTATGATGGTCTATATTTACTACCTCTTTTTTACTTAAATCGAATCTACATCTTGCTTCTACGGCACAATCAACAGTTACTACCAAACTATCACTATAAGATATATCTTGCTTAAATCTATCAAAACCTTTTAAAAAAGAGAACTCTTTTGGCAAATCTAAATCTTTGCAAACAAGCTCACTTGTAATATTTTGCTCTTTTAAAAAATTATATAGTGCTAATGCTGTAGAGATAGTATCTCCATCTGGACGAATATGAGAGATAATAGTTACTCTTTTATGCCTGCTAAGTAGTTCTAAAAACTCTTGTGCGCTTCTTTTATAATCTAACATTTAATCCATTTTCATAGATAAATCAATCCATTTAGATTGATGTATGGTAGAGCCACTACTAATTGCATCTACACCACATTTTGCTATCTCTTCTATAGTATCAAGTGTTACATTTCCACTTGCTTCTATAAGTATATGCGAATAGTTTTTATCTCTAAAAGCAACTACTTTTTTTGTCTCTTCTAAGCTCATATTATCACACATTACAATATCTGCTCCTGCTTCCATAGCACTCTTAGCCATATCAAAACTTTCGCACTCTATTTCAACTTTAGATGTAAATGGAATCTTCTCTCTTACCTCTTGCATAAATTTATTTAAATTATCTATTGTTTTTAAATGGGTATCTTTAAGCATTAAGCAATCATCAAGACCCATTCTATGGTTAGTTCCACCCCCACATCTAACTGCATACTTCTCTAACTCTCTAAGCATTGGGCGAGTCTTTCTTGTATCTAAAAGTTTAACTTTATAAGGAGCAATTTTTTTAACAAATTCCGCTGTAAGTGTTGCAATAGAGCTAGCGTGCAAAATTGTATTTAAAAGTGTTCTCTCTAAAGAGAGTAAAATTTTCGAATTCCCACTAATAGTTAAAAGTTTATCTCCTGCACTAAAGCTATCTCCATCTTGAACTAAAAGCTCTATATTTATATCAAATAATTTTTTTGTAGCTTCTACATAATTTGCACCAGCAAATACCCCGCTACTTTTTGCAATAATATAGCCACTAACCTCTTTAGATTCAGATATTCTAGCAAACAAATCACCTCGCCCAATATCCTCTTTTAGGGCAGCTTTAATAAACTCTTGCTCTTTTAGATACACTACTTTATCTCCAACATTCTTGTCAATGCTAATTTAGCATATTTAGCAACTCTTGGCTCTACAAAAATCTCATTTATAGGCTGCCCATCATCAATCGATTTTAATACTTTATATAAATCCTCTAAAGTTGTCTCATTCATTGTTGGACACTCTGGCTTTGTAGCTGATAGCACATAGGTATTCTTCTCTCTCATTCTATTTACCAAATTATACTCTGTACCTACAACCACCTTTTGCTCAATTGGTAACTCATTTACATACTTTATAAGTTGCGAAGTTGAACCTACAAAATCTGCCTCTTTAACAATAGCTGGGTCACATTCTGGGTGAACTGCAACTAAAATATCTGGATACTTTTGGCGATAGAATTTAATATCATCAACAGTAAAAAGCTGATGTACAGAGCAAAAACCATTAAAACATATAATATCTGCCTCTTTAGGGTCGCACTCTCCCTCGCCTATTACGCAACTCTTAAGTCCCATAGAGTTAGCAAAGTTTTGCCCTAAACATCTATCTGGAACAAATAGAATCTTTTTGCCACTCTCTAAGCCCTTCTCTATAATTTTATAAGCATTAGAACTTGTACAAACAAGCCCTCCCATTTCGCCAACTTTAGCCTTAACGGCAGCATCTGAATTGATATATGTTATTGGTAAAATATCCTCTTTTTTAATTCCGTGCTCAACCATATAATTAACGCTATCATCAAAATATGTTGCATCTATCATTCTTGCCATTGCACAACAAGCAACTTTAGGCATAAATACTCTCTTATTAGGTGCAACTATCTTAACACTCTGCCCCATAAATCCAACCCCACAAAATACTACATAAGGGTTATCATCTGCTTGACATTTTCTTGCAAGCTCTAGGCTGTCTCCTGTTATATCTGCTAATTCAAACACCTCATCTCTTTGATAAAAGTGCCCAACAACTGTTACTGGTAGCTTCTCTTTTAATTTTATAATCTCTTCTTTATAATTCATAAAAACTCCAAATTGTATTTACTAAAGCTATTATACCAAAGTTTATTTATAGTAAAATATCTAAAAAATAAATAGAGAGCTTATCTCTTAAAAGGTAACTAATGATTGGTTCAATTATACAAGGCTTTTTTGACCTATTTACAAGTTTTAATGGAATATTTTATATTTTAGCATACTTAATTGGGGGCATACCATTTGGTTATATATTGGCTAAAAATATTGGTAAAGTCGATATAAAAAACGAAGGTAGTGGTAATATTGGTGCAACAAATGTACTTAGAGTATTAAAGCAAAAAGATGAAAAACTAGCAAAAAAATTAGGAGCTCTAACACTACTTTTAGATGCACTAAAGGGTGCTGTTGTTATTTTAGTTGCAAAATATATGGGAGCAAATGCTTATGTTTTATACTCAATAGGCGTATTTGCTGTAATTGGTCACTGCTATACCCCATTTTTAAATTTCGAAGGGGGAAAAGGCGTTGCTACTGGCTTTGGAGTTCTTTTAACGCTCATTCCTATACCAGCTTTAATAGCTTTGATTGTTTGGTTTATATTAGCAAAGGTAGTTAAAATATCTTCGCTTTCATCACTAATTGCACTTTTATCAATTATTGTAAGTAGCTATATACTCTACCCTAAAGGCTTACCAGGAACAATTACACATATGCCACTTTTAGTAATTGCATTTATAATTTTCTATAAGCATATTCCAAATATTAAACGCTTAATAAAAAAAGAAGAGGGTAAAGTAGTTTGAAAATAGAGATAGAAGATTTAAGCTTTAATTGCATAATTGGCATTTTAGATTTTGAGCGAACAAAAGAGCAAAAGGTTGTTGTTAATCTAAAAGCCAAATATAGTTATAAAAATGGAGAGTTTATTAACTATGTTACCTTATGCGATATTATAAAATCTACAACTATAAAAGGCAAATTTGAACTACTAGAAGATGCTCTACTAGCAAATAAAGAAGCGATATTAAAAGAGTTTCCAAATATTACAAAGCTCCATCTAAAAATAAGTAAACCAGATATCTTAAAAGATGCAAAAGTCTCTTTATCTATAGAGATAGATAATTAAAATATAAAATATTAGGCAAAATTATTCTATCTCTTTTTGCCTA
>CAYMUV010000026.1:1960-8676 GCA_964393855.1 uncultured Nitratifractor sp. | reverse complement strand
TCTAAAATTTCTATTAGCGAAGTTTTAAAAAGGTTAAAAGCTAAAGGTTTAAGCTCTATACCTGGTGCTGGTGCAGAGATTTTAAATGATGATGTTAGAGATTTAATAGCACCTAAAAAACTGGATAGAGATAGATGGCTAGAGGTTCACGAAGAGGCACATAAAATTGGCGTAAAATCTACTGCAACAATGATGTACGGGACATTAGAGAGCGATGAGCAAATAGTGGAACACTTTGATGTAGTAAGAAAATTACAAGATAAAACTGGTGGTTTTAGAGCCTTTATTATGTGGTCGTTTCAGGGAGCAAATACTGCACTAGCAGCCAAGCATCCAGAGATTAAAAAGCAAAGCTCTAATAGATACTTAAGATTATTAGCAGTAGCAAGATTGTTTTTAGATAATGTAAAAAATATACAAAGCTCTTGGGTTACACAAGGAAGCTATATTGGACAAATGGCTCTTTTATGGGGCGCTAACGATTTAGGAAGCACTATGATGGAAGAGAATGTAGTTTCAGCTGCAGGTGCAAAAAATAGTATGAATCAAGAGCAGATGATAAAATTAATAAGAGACATTGGCGAAAACCCTGCCAAGAGAAATACAGCTTATGAGATTTTAGAAAAATTTTAATATGAAAAAGATATTTATATCTATTTTACTACAAGGATATTTAATGGCAGCAACTTTACTACATGTAAATGTGGATAGTGTAGATGTACCAGTAATATTTGAAAAAGATAACAGATTGCCACTAACTTCGGTAGAGTTTATTTTTAAAGATAGTGGTAAATTAGCCTCTTCTAAGGCTGGTTTGGTATCACTTGCTAGTAGCCTACTTAACGAAGGAGATAGCAAGCTAGGCTCTATTGAATTTGCAAAAGAGTTAGAAAATCGTGCAATAAATTTAAGTGCAAATAGCGGTAGAGAGACTTTTGTATTTAGTATAGAATCTATTAAAGAGCAGTTTAATTTTGGTTTGGATAAGTTAATCTCTTTAATAAAATCTCCAAACTATAAAGATGATGTCTTTAAAAAAATAGTTGCAAAAAGAGTTGCTACAATTAATCAAAAAAGTAGCGACTACGACTATATTGCAGCAAATGGCTTAAGGTCTATTCTTTTTAAAGGCACACCTCTTGCTAACCCATCTTTAGGGACTATAGAGTCTATTAAATCTTTAACTTTAAACGATTTAAAAGAGTTTATAAGCAAACATATCGTTTTAGATAATTTAATTGTTGTAGCTGGTGGAGATTTTAACCAAACAGAGGTAGAAGAGTTTGTTAAAAAGTTTGCAAAAACTCTAAATAGAGGTAAAGTAAAGCCTATTGAGAAACTAACTACATCTAATGCACAAGAGATAAAAGAGCAACAAGAAGAGACTAAACAGGCATATATCTATTTTGGTGCACCTTATAATATGAGTATTAATGATAAATCAAGAGTAGTTGGCAAAGTTGCATCTTATATTTTAGGAAGTAGTGGTTTTGGTAGTCGCCTAATGGAAGAGATTAGAGTAAAAAGAGGCTTAGCATACTCGGCATATAGTCGCTTTGTCGTAAATAAAACAAATAGTTACTTTAGTGGATATCTACAAACAAAACTAAAAAGCCAAAAAGAGGCTATTGATGTTGTAAAAGATGTAATAGATAAATTCTTAAGCAAAGGTGTAACACAAGAGGAGCTAGATGCTGCTAAAAAGTTCTTTTTAGGAAGCGAGCCATTAAGAGTAGAAACACTATCACAAAGAGTAAATAGAGCGTTTAACGAATACTATAATGGAGTAGGGCTGGGATTTTCTAAAAAAGAGTTACAATTAATAGAAAATTTAAAACTAGAAGAGCTAAATAGCTTTATAAAAAAGCATAAAGAGATAAAAGAGCTTAGCTTCTTTATTGTTACAAATAAAAAATAATGTTTTCAAAAGAGGATACTTTACTACTAAAAAAGCTAAAGAAAAGAACTCTTCTCGATTTAGCTTTAACCCTGCCAACTAGCTACAAAGACACAACCTTAAGTAAAGAGATAGTAGATGGTAAAAATTTAACTACAAGAGCCTCTGTAATTTCTGCTAGAGTTATGGGTGGCAAACTCTTTATAGAGCTGTTTTTAAACGACTTTAACAAAAAAGCTAGTGCAGTATTTTTTAAGACTACACCTTATCATAAAGAGCTTTTTAAAGCTGGTAGCGAACATATAATTAGTGGTAGGGCTAGCTATTTTCGAGGCAGTTTACAAATTGCTCAACCACAATCTTTAAAGAGTTTTGGAACAATTTTACCAACATACAAAACCATACTAAAAGAGAGCCAAATTAGAGAACTTATAAAAAAGTATATCACTTACGATACACTTTTTAATACAGGGCTATACGAAAACGAAATAGAAACTCTACTTAAATTGCACTTTCCAAATAGCTTAAGCGAAATAAAAAATGGCAATGAGTATAGAGATGAAATTATAAAAAACTTAAAGTATATAGAGTGCTATAACCACTTAGCAAAATTTCGAAAAAAAAGGGTCTTTAATAAGCCAATAAAGGCTTTAAATAGCAGTTGCGAACCATTTATCAAAGAGCTTCCTTTCGAGCTTACAAGCGACCAAATCGATACAATCAATACTATAAAAAAAGATTTAAACTCTGTAACTAAAGCTGCTAAAAGGCTTATTATTGGCGATGTAGGCAGTGGTAAAACTATGATAATTTTAGCTGCAGCAATGATTGCAAATAAAGATAAATCTATATTAATGGCTCCAACTTCGCTTTTGGCAAATCAACTATACGAAGAGGCAGAAAAATACCTATCTAAATTTTTAAATATAGCCTTTGTTACACAAAAAAGGGTAGAAGGCGACTATACTAAAGCAGATTTTATTATAGGAACGCACGCACTTTTATATAAAGAGGATTTACCAAATGCAGCTTTAGTTATGGTAGATGAACAACACAGATTTGGTGCAAACCAAAGAGCAAAGTTAGATGCAATGGTAAAAAGCGATGAGTTAAGCCCACACTATTTACAATTTTCTGCAACCCCAATACCTAGAAGTCAGGCATTAATTGAGTCTGAATTAATAGATATATCGACTATAAAAATGCTACCTTTTAAGAAGCAAATTAAGACAAAAACTATTAACAAACAAGACTTTAGCCAACTTCTACAACATATAGAAGAAGAGATAAATAAGGGGCATCAAACACTTATTGTATATCCATTAGTAGAAGAGAGTAGCGAAATACCTTATACATCGCTAACTAAAGCTACTGCGTTTTGGCAAAAAAGATTTGATAATGTATATGTAACACACGGTAAAGATAAAAATAAAGATGAAGTCTTGCTAGAGTTTAGAGAAAAAGGCAATATTCTACTATCGACAACTGTTATAGAGGTGGGTATCTCTTTGCCAAGACTTACGACAATTGTAATAGTTGGAGCAGAACGATTTGGTTTGGCAACTTTGCATCAATTAAGAGGCAGGGTAGGAAGATACGGCATAGATAGCTTTTGCTACTTATACACAAACCTAAAAGAGCCACCACAAAGACTAAAAGAGTTTAGCAAAACACTAGATGGCTTTAAAATTGCAAAACTAGATTTAAAGTATCGCAATAGTGGCGATATCTTAGATGGTACAATACAGAGTGGAAAAAGCTTTAAGTGGTTAGATTTAAGCGAAGATGAAGAGATAATAGAAGTTACTAAGAAAAGAGTAAAACTTCTTAAATAGTTTACACATTTACGATATTTATGGTATTATACTAATACTTAATTTTGTACTTTAAAAGATTTTAAAAGAGCAAATAGATTAATTTTAGGAGTTAAAATGCACGAACTACACTTAGCATCAACATGGGTTGGTGTTGTATCGCTTATAATATTTATTGTAGGATACTATTTTATAGCAACAGAGGATAAATATCATATAAACAAAGCAAAGCCGGCACTTCTTATGGGAAGTTCTATATTTATGCTAATTGGTTTATACTTTAGTATTAATGGAATAAATGGTCATCAATTAGAAGAAGAGGTTAAAGATTTAATATATGAAATTGCTGGAATTTACTTCTTTTTACTTGTTGCAATGACATATATAGAAGCCATGATAGATAGAGGAGTGTTCTCTACACTTAGATATAATCTTGTATCTAAAGGATACAGTTATAAAAAGCTATTTTGGACAACAGGACTATTGGCATTTTTTATATCGCCAGTAGCAGACAACTTAACTACAGCACTAATTTTATCTACAGTTTTACTTACAATCGATAAGGAGAAAAAAGAGTTTTTAGTTCCAGGTGCTATAAATATTGTTGTTGCAGCAAACGCTGGTGGTGCTTGGAGCCCATTTGGAGATATTACAACTCTAATGGTTTGGGTAGATGGAAAGGGTGCTTTTAATGAGTTTTTATATCTTTTCCCTGCATCATTTACAGGTTGGGCTGTAACAGCTTTTTTATTAAGTCGCTTTGTACCAGATGGAGAACCACCATTTAATAGCAACGAAAAAAAGGCAGAAATATTAGAGGGTGGTAAAGCGATTATTGCACTATTTGCTTTAACAATTGTTATGGCAATTTTATCGCACCAAGTTTTACATTTACCTGCTATGTGGGGTATGATATTTGGTTTGGCTCTTCTTAAAATGTATGTACACAAAATAAATGTTAGTAAGTCTCCAACACACCTTAATGCTTTTTCTTGGATTGCAAAAATAGAAAACGATACTCTACTATTTTTCTTTGGTATCTTAGCAGGAGTAGGGGGGTTACACTTTTTAGGCTATTTAGAGTATTTTACAAAGCTATACGACACTCTTGGAGCAACTGCTGTAAATATAGGTGTTGGGTTTTTATCTGCTATTGTGGATAATGTTCCTGTAATGAGTGCAGTACTTAAAGCAAACCCAAATATGGGAGATACTCATACAGCACAATGGATGCTAGTAACAATGACAGCTGGAATTGGTGGTAGCTTAATTAGCTTTGGTTCTGCAGCTGGTGTTGGTGTTATGGGTAAAATGCACGGAATTTATACTTTTGCTTCTCATTTAAAATATGCTTGGACAGTATTATTAGGGTATATAATATCGGTTGTAATATGGTATGTTCAATTTATTATTTTAGGAATAGGGGCATAAATAGCAAAAGGTATTAAACTTTTTGCTATCTAAATCTATCTGTTAGCATAGGTTTATCTAACAAATATAAAAGGCTAGATATCTTTATTGGTGAGCCTAATAACTTTTTATAAATTACATAATTTGCTAAAACTTTTTTACCATAGTGATTTGCTTGCTTATTATCTACCATCTCTATACTTAGATATGGCTCGTATGCACCGCTTTTAAATATATTTTTTCTTATTAATCTTCTAGTATATCCTATGCCAGCATTATAGGCATATGCTACAAAAAGTGGATGATAAAGATACTTATTTAAGTAATTTAAATGTGTATTTGCAAACCTTATGGCTACTTCTGGTTTAAACATATCTTCTAATGTTACACTCTCTCCTCTAACTTTTGCAATATGTTTAACTAAAAATGGCATAAATTGCATCATTCCAACTGCAAAAGAGCTAGAGATTGCAGAGGGTATAAACTGGCTCTCTTGCTTGGCAATTGCATAAATTAGAGCTTGTCTATCTACTGGATACTTAGATATATACTCTCTATACGGCATAGGAAAATATTGCTTAGTATCTTTAGACGCCTTATTTAAAATATAGTAGTAGTATGCTTGTGAAGCAACTGAGTTGTATCTTCTAGCTAATTTATAAAGATTGTATCTACCAGAGAATATCTTTTGTTTTAAAAGAGCCCAAGAGATTGGGTTTGTAATATCTATATTAGAGCTAGCATTTTTATTTAAACTCTCTTTATGTGGTAAAGGGTAGGGTTTATTTAACATATCTAATGCAATAAGTTTATATATATTAAAATCGTGACTATTTGCTAATCTATTTAGCAACTTTGTGCTTTTAGTAGCCATATAAGCCCAAAAAATTGCTCTATCTGCATAAAATCTACTAATTGCATTATATCTTGCTGCATTAAAAAAATTAAAAGCACTATTTCTATTTCCAAGCTTTAAACTTTTAAAACCTAATTTAAATAGATTATCATAACTAATTTTTGTACCGCCAATAGGTGGGTAACTTAAAATACTATTTTGTATATTGTATAGATTCTCTCTAAATGCTCTAAATATAACTTGATTAATTAATTTATCTTTTTGCAAACTATTGTATAAACTTTGATTAAACCTTTTATCTAACTCTTTTCTATTGTATAATCCAGCTAAAGCAAATACTTTTAACTTATCGTGTCTCGAGAGTTTTAGCCACTGAGCATAAAAATCTCCACTCTTTTTCATTCTGTTAATAAGCATGCCATACTTCTTAGAGTTGCCAGCATAGCTAGCTGGTTTAACCCATTTTCTAATATGTAAACCTGTTTTTAAATTATATGCAATAGATAATTTTTTATTTACTCTATTAACTAATTTAATTGCTTTTATTGCATCTGCTTTTGAGGTATTAGATTGTTTTAAATACTCCCAAATATAAAAATCACGCTCTACAGATTTTGGCATACCTTGTAATTGAGCCAAAGTAAGTGCATAACTTAACGATGAAGAAAGCGTTATAGATATAATAATATTTTTTAATATTTTCACTTAAATCCTTAAACTATCTCTTTTTTTAATTACT
>CAYMUV010000026.1:0-1860 GCA_964393855.1 uncultured Nitratifractor sp. | reverse complement strand
CTATTAGACAGCATATCCTAAAAATATAATATAATTAAATATGTAATCCCCAAATAATTTTGCTAATAATATTTAAGACAAAAATTATTAAAATTGGAGACAAATCTATACCAGAAACAACCACAAATGGCACCTTAGAGCGAACAAAACTAAAAACTGGTTCAGTAAGCCCCCTAATAATTTGTACTATTTGATTTCTTGGGTCTGGGTTTACAAAACTAAGTAGTGCTGCAATTATAATTACCCAAACATACAAATTAATAAATAGTAAAATTAAATCTAAAAAACTATTAACAATTAACGACATCTTGCCACCTCCAATAAATATGGTTTTATTAAGTTATAAACTTTTTCTAACTCTAAATTTGAATCTATAGAGTTTGTTAAAAGCAGACTTACTGCTTTGGTAACTTGCTCTATATCCAAACTGCTTTTAGAACTTAAGTAGTCTAAAAAATCACTAAAATTCTCTATCATTGGTGCTTTAGAGATTATTATAGCTAAATTTTGTGCAATATTCTCTTTGCATTTATTACAATCTTTTGGTTCAAAAATAGTTTTAAAATCTCTCTCTAAATCGTTTATTGTAAACGAATTTTCTAAAAATAGCTTAAGTAAATTACCTATATCTTCATCGGCAAAACCAACTATACTAGATAACTTTTTGCTATCCATTCTTTTTAAATGTTCTTTGTTTAACTCTTTTAAATCATCTATATTAAACTCTATACTCTTGCTAGAAATTTCTGAAATATTATACCAATTAATTGCATCTGGCAAATAGAATATTTCTCTTTTTTTATTGTGGTTTATTGATAAGAGATAATTTATTATTGTATCTGCTAAAATACCCTCTTTTAATAAGTACTTTAGGCTATTTTGCTCTGGATTATTAAAAATAATATTTGGAATATGTGCATACTTAATAGTATCATTAAATCCTAGTTCGTTTCTAATATAGACCTCTCTTGCACTATTTAAAACTTTATCACTTGTAGATATAACTTTGCTTATTGCCATACTCATATCATCAATTGCAGAGGCAAAAACTTCTGTTGTTAAACCATCACTTTTTAGTATAGTTACCTCTCCAATCTCATCTGGACTAAATAATATCTCTTTTTGCACTATATCGTCGATTTTTATATTTTTTATAGGTTTTTTTAACTTAATTACAAACTCTTGATTACTACTCTTTAGCTCTTGTAACTCTTTTTGTGGCAAGCTTGCACAATTATTTGTGCACTCACTGGTTTTGCAAAAACATGCAAATGCTTTTTTATCTTTTAACAATCTAAATGCTAACTCTTGATATATTTTTAAATTTTCGCTCTGGTGGACTACAAGCTCCTCTTTAATAGAGAACTTTTTTAAAACATCTAAATGCTCTTGTTCTCTATCTTCTAAAGAGTTATTTCTATTTAAGTCTTCTACTCTAATTATAAAGCCTTCTTTAAGCTGTATTGATAATATATAACTTATTAATGCAAGCTGTAAATCGGATATTTTAATTTCGCTAAAAGGGTAGAGTGAATACCTTAACATATAATTTCCTAAATCGAGTAATTTAGTTAAATTATACTGTAATATTAATTAATAAAAAATTAAGTAACTTGCCCAAAGGGCAATTAAATTACTTTTCTTTGCTACTGCTTCCACCTGTGATTGTATTAACTACCGCACCACCTGCAGCACCAGCAACATCTAAAGTGGTAGTAACTGCTTTACCTGCAATTGATATTGGTGCAGTAACTATCTGTGTACAACCGCTAAAAATAGCAGCTGTAAAAAGAGAAATAAGCAACAGTTTCAAATTAAGCCTTATAGTTTGCTATTGCAGCTTCTAAAATCTCTGCAGCC
>CAYMUV010000025.1:0-8885 GCA_964393855.1 uncultured Nitratifractor sp. | reverse complement strand
GAGAGATTTGCAGTTAGAAACTCTGGTGCAACAGCTATTGTAGAGGGAACTGGTGACCACCCATGCGAATATATGACAGGTGGAACAGTTGTAATTTTAGGTAAAACTGGTACAAACTTTGGTGCAGGTATGACGGGTGGTCGTGCATTTGTTTACGATGTAGAAGGCACGCTTTATAATAGAGTAAACCAAGAGTTAGTTGAGCTTGTTAAGATAAATACTGAAGAGATGGATACAGATATGTTCGAATTAAAAGCACTACTAAAAGATTATTTAGCAAAAACAGGCTCTAAAAAAGCTAAGTATATTTTGGATAACTTTAGACTAGAGATGAATAATTTCTGGATGGTAATTCCAAGAGGTGCAAAAGCTACTTTAGAGATAGGTAAAAAAGGAGAGTAGAGGCTCCTTTTATTACAAAATTTCCACAATTTCTACATTTTATTTATTTCATTTAGATATTTTTTTAATTCCTTTAGTTTAAATAGTGTATAATATATACCAAATAATGGAACTATTTACTAAGGAAAAATGTGAGTAAATTAAAATTTGTATATGCATATCTTATTGTTATTGTTATGTTATCTACAAATTTATTTGCGAAGCAAGATATCTTAAAAGATATTAAGATACTAAATAAAAATATTAAACAGAGCGAAGTTTTAAAAAATAAATTCAGTAATTTAAAAGATAATGATTTATCTATAACAAATAGTAATGGAGTTTTGTGGGTAGAGTTAATACTATATAATCGTCAAAATAAAGCCATTAATAAAGAAGTATTTTTTACATCGCCACTTTTTGAAAAAATAGATATCTACTATAAAGATAATACTACTCTTAAAAAGTATAAAGAGCTTACATATATAGATAAAAATTTCAGTAGCCACCTACCACATTTTAGTGTTAATATAAAACCAGATGAAACAAATATCTATTATATTCATTTAAATAGTTCTATTAAGCAGATGAAGTTTAATATAGAGCTAGAGAATAGAGATAAGTTTTTATCTAATGAGAGACTTAAAATATATAGAGATAATATTATAGTTGGTATTTTTATATCAGCTATTTTACTTTTGATACTTTTGTACTATATTTTAAAAGAGAGAAACTATCTATATCTTGCCTTATCTATTTTTGTAGGATTTTATTTTATACTATTCTATTCTGGAGATATCTCTTTTATCGCTCCAGATGGCTTAATAAAGTTAAACTTTAATATTTATACTATTTTAGTGAACCTGCTATTTATTGTATATTCGCTACATACTGTTAAATTTTTTAGGCTAGATGGAAATAAAAAAGTAGAGAACATTTTTAAGGGAGCACTATATCTTTTTGTTTTAGAGATAATTGTTGCAAGCTTCTTTACAGTGCCTAAAGTTGTTGTTGCAATTACATCGATACTATTTTTATTTGTTAATTTATACTTCGCCTTTGTTGGTCTAAAAGGTGAAGCAAAGGGTGCAAGGTTTAATATAATATCTACACTAATTTTAGCTATTTTTATTATTGTAGCGTATTATACTTATATCGATAACTCTATGATAATATATTTAACAGCTTCGCTATTTTTAATATTTTCGTACCTAGATAGAGCATATATTAAAAAGAAAAAAGAGCTTAATATGCTTGTAAGCGAGTTAGATAAAAAGTTTATTATAGAGCAAAAAGTAGAAGAGAAGCAGAGCCAACTACAAGAGCTAGAAAAGAGTGTAGCACTTATTAAAGATGATATTAACGATAGTGTAAAAAATCATTTGCAAACTGTTGTATCTATGCTTAAGATGCAACAAAATAGATTAGAGTACAGTGATACAGCAGATAGCCTTAAAAGATTAGAGCTTAGGCTCTCTTCTTTAGTTAGGGCATACAATAAGATATTAAGTGCAAAAGATTATAAACAAATTGATATGAAGAGTGTGATAGAGAGCATAATAGTTGATCAGTTAGAGAAATATAAAGAGATAGATAAGCATTTAGCAATTATTACCGATATAGATGCAAAATTAAAGTTATACGATGCCCTATATATTGCAACAGGCGTAGTAGATGCAATTGCAAATAGCTATAAAAATAGTGATGACGAGAAGATGAAAATAACAATAAAACAAAAGAGTGATGGTTATGACTTCTCTATTAAATATAAGGGTGGCAACTCAGCTAAAAAGCCATTAATTAAAAGACTTTTTAGTTAAACTATTTTTTAAATGGGTCTAGTTTTAGAATTATTAAGTCAGCAACTATATTACCAATAAGCGTTAATAGAGCACCAATAATTAATATACCCATAATTACAGGATAGTCTCTGCTAAGTGCAGATTGAAAAAACAGAAGACCCATGCCATCTATTGAAAATATCTGCTCTAATATTACGCTGCCTCCTAACAAACCAGGAAGAGATAGACCTAAAATTGTAACTATAAAAGGCATTAAATTTTTATAGATATACTCTTTTTTAATAATATCTTCGCTAAGACCTCTTGCTTTTGCAAAAAATATATAATCGCTTTTTAAAATATCTAAAGTTAAAGAGCGAATATATAAAACTAATGAACCAAAAGAGGTAAATACAATTACCCCAATAGGTAAAATTAAGTGGTATAGCATATCTAAGTAGTGAGCAATTCCTTGTTTTGCTTGCATACTCTCTAAGCCAGTAATGGGAAACCAAGCTAATTTAAAACCAAAAAGAATAATCACAATAAGTGCTAAGTAAAAAGATGGGGTAGCATAACTAAGTAGAGCAAGTTGCTTTAATGTTTTATCATACTTTCCACCCCTTAAGGCACTATTAACTCCAAATTTTAGTGCTAGCAAAAAGACTATTGCCATAGAGATTATATTAATTAAAAGAGTTATCCCAACTCTATCTTTTATATCATCTAAAACACTATTGCCACTTACAAAAGAGACTCCAAAGTCTAAAGTTATAATAGATTTTAGCCAGCCTAAATATTGCTCTAGCAAAGGTTTATTTAAACCATAAACCTCTTTTAAGTGTGCTATTGCTTCTGGTGTCATATTTGGGTTTAATCCACCAGCTCCAAAAAAGCTATTAGGAGCTGCATATATTGCCAAAAAAGATATTAGCGATATAAGTAGCAAAACAACTACAATATATACTAATTTTTTTGCAATAATTTTAAGCACCAAGCCCCTTTTTTATAAGTGTAGCAAACTCTTTAGCCTTTAGAGATGCAGAGCCTACAAGTACGCCATCTACGCCATCTATTTTGGCAATAGACTCTATAGAATCAACTTTTACGCTACCGCCATAAAGTAAATCTACTTTAAATTGCTCTTTTAGTCTATTGTGTACAACTTCTATATCTTTAGTTGTTGCACTTACACCTGTACCTATTGCCCAAATTGGCTCATAGGCAATTGTTAGATTTTTATAACTTGTATCTATACCTTCAAATTGTGCAAAAAGATATTCAAAAAGTGCATCTTCGCCTTGTTCTCTTACCTCTAGAGGTTCACCAATGCAATAAACTATATTAAAGTTATTTTCGGCAAAGAATTTAAATTTTTTAGCTATAAAATCTTGAGACTCTTTAAATATCTCTCTTCTTTCGCTGTGCCCTATTAATATTGTATCTATATTAAACTCTTTTAATTGTTCTAAGCCAATTTCGCCTGTGTATGCACCGTTACTATTAAAGTATCCATTTTGTGCACCAATAGTTACTTTACCTTCGCTCTTTGTTAAAGCAGAAGCTGGTGGAAAAACAACTATATTATCACAATTGCTATCTTTTAACTCACTATTGATATCTTCTATATACTTAGCTGTAGAAGCTCTTGTGTGGTTCATTTTAAAGTTTGCATAAAACTTCATTACTCTGCCTCCAGTGCAACAATTCCTGGTAATTTTTCGCCCTCTAGTAATTTAAGGCTTGCACCACCTCCTGTACTTACAAAAGTCATCTCTTCTATATCTCCAGATCTTGCAACAACATCGGCAGTATCACCACCACCAACAACAGTTGTTGCGTGAGTCTCTGCAACATAGTGTGCCATTTTTATAGAGCCTTTAGCAAATTTATCCATTTCGTAAACACCCATTGGTCCATTCCAAATTATAGTTTGAGCATCGTTAAGTACCTCTCTAAAAAGTCTAGTAGTTGCAGGACCAATATCTAAGCCCATCCACTCTTTAGGTATCTCTTGCGATGGCAGATATTTAACTGTAGTATTCTCTTTAAACTCTGCAGCTGCAACAACATCTACAGGAAGATAGAGTTTAACACCATTTGCTTTAGCTTTGTTCATAACTTTTTGAGCCTCTTCTAAAAGGTCATTCTCTACTAAAGATTTTCCAATTTCGTAGCCCATCTGTTTTAAGAAGGTAAATGCCATACCCCCACCAATTATAATTTTATCTACGCTATCGATTAATTTATACAAGGCTTGCAGTTTGCCAGATACTTTACTTCCACCCACAATTGCAACAAATGGTCTTGTTGGCTCTTGTAAAATTTTGCTAAAGAAGTTTACCTCTTTTGCCAAAAGAAAACCTGCACTTCTTTGCTCTTTTTTGTAAAATTTTGTAATAGCATCTATAGATGCGTGTGCTCTGTGACAAGCACCAAAGGCATCGTTTATATAAATTTCTCCAAATTGGCTAAGCTCTTTTGCAAACTCTTCGCTATTTTTTGTTTCGCCTTCGTCGAATCTTAAATTCTCTAGTAGTAGCACATCTCCATTATTCATTTTGTTAAATAACTCTTTTGCTCTTGGCGTAATTACTGCGCCACTTTTGGAGTCATCAAAATATAGATTATTTTTAATTTTTAAAAGGGTATCTAAGCGTTTTGCAACATCTTCTAATGAGTGTTCAGGCGTAAACACTCCAGCTTTTGGTCTCTCAAAGTGCGAAGCTAAAACTACTTTGCAATCTCTATCTATGCAGTATCTAATAGTTGGAAGTGCTGCTCTTATTCTTCTGTCGTCTGTAATGTTTCCAAATTCATCTTTAGGTACATTAAAATCGCATCTTATAAATACTGTTTTACCATCTATGTTAATATCTTTAATTGTATTCATATTTACTCCCTATTTATTTAGTATATTTTACTAAAAAAAGGCTAAAATAGCTAAGAGTAAATGATAATAGAGAGTAATAATGAAAGAAAAAGTAACTTATGCGTTATTTGGTGGCAGCTTTGACCCCCCACATTTAGGGCATAGCGAAATAGTTAAAAGTCTATTAAAGCTAGATGGAGTCGATAGAGTTTTAGTTGTTCCAACATTTTTAAACCCATTTAAGAGTAGTTATAGTGTAGATGGCAAAAAGAGACTAGAGTGGGTAAAAGAGGTTTTTGATTTTAAAGGTGTAGAGATTAGTGCTTACGAAATAGAGCAACAAAGAGCAGTTTATACTGTAGAAACCTTTAGAGAGTTATCTAAAAAATATAATATAAAATATATAGTAATTGGTGCAGATAATTTAAAATCTTTAAGCAAGTGGAGAGATTTTGAGTTTTTAAATAGTAGGGTTTGTTGGATAGTTGCAACAAGAGCTGGTAGTAATTTAGATTTTTCATCTTTAAGAGAGTATAAAATTTTAAATATATCTGTAGATGTTAGCTCAAGCGATATTAGAGATGGCAAATCTTTAGAGTTTATAGAGGAAAAAATCAAATCTCAAGTGCTATTAGAGTATAATATCTTAAAAAAATAGTTTAAGGAAATTAATGAGTTTAGAGAGCAGAATAGATAATATTGTAAAGATATTAGATGAAAAAAAGGGTAATAATATAGAATCTTTTAACCTTGAAGATAGCGACTATATTGCTAAATCTGTAATTTTGGTAAATTCTCTTGGTGGTAAGCACACAAGTGCTTTGTATGATAATTTAAGAGTAGCATTTAGAGAGAGTGGCGAGAAAATTTTAGGAGCAGATGAGAGCGATGATTGGATAGTAGTCGATTTAGGAGATATTTTAATACACATAATGACCCCAGAGTATAGATTAAGATACAAATTAGAGAAGTTCTTAAAAGAGCTAAAAGAGGGAAAACTTCAAGAGAGTAAAGAGGCTTAAGAGTTAAGATACTATTTTTCGTATCTTGACCCATCTAAAAAGTCTAAGCCAAAATATAGGGCAATACATAAAGCAGGCAATATAAGAATATACCAAAGTAGTTTTCTTTTAAATATATAAATCATTAGTGCAAAGTAGCTTGCAATTAGGGTTATAATATCTATGAAAAATAGTACTCTAATAGCCCTTGTTAAGATAAAGCCACTATATCCAACTAACAAAATATAGCCAAATATTAGAGTAGAAATAATAGCTTTTTGCAAATTTTTATCTTTTTTATATACTAAAAAAATTATTCCAATAGTTAAAATTGTTAAAACTACTACTCTACCCATTTTATAGCCTTTCTAATACATCTATTCCTAAAATATTTAGCGAAACTTTAATTGCATTTGCAGTAGCTTTTGCTAAGATTAATCTTGACTCTCTTTGCTCTTGTTCTACCCCATCTTTTAATATAGGGTTGTGTTCGTAAAATCTCATAAAAAGAGTTGCCAACTCATAAAGATATGTTGTAATTATATGTGGCATTGCCTCTTTGTAGGCACGATTTAGCGTATCTTCTAACAATAAAATTTTAAGTGCTAAACGACGCTCTAAATCATCGCTTAATATAACTTTTTGGCTATTAAATTCGCCGGCTCTATTTAGTATAGAGTTTATTCTAGCATAAGCATATTGCATATATAATGCTGTGTTACCATCTAAAGATAACATCTTATCCCAATCAAAAATATAGTTAGATTGGCGGTTAATAGATAGGTCTGCATATTTTAGCGAACCAATACCAACAACTTTTGCAATTTTTTCTAACTCTTCTTCGCTATATTCATCTGCACGGTTTATAACTTTTTTAGATTTCGCAATAGCTTCGTTAATTAAATCTTTTAATTTAACTGTGCCACCATCTCTTGTTTTAAAAGGTCTTCCGCTTTTGTCTAGCATCATTCCAAAGGCAATATGCTCTAGCAGGGCATCTTTTGCATAGCCTGCCTCTTTTGCAGCTGTAAATACTTGTTTAAAGTGCTCTGCTTGTCTTGCATCTACCACATAGCAAACTCTTTTTGCTCCAAGGGTTTGAACTCTATATTTAATTGCTGCTAAATCTGTTGTTGCATATAGGTAACCACCATCACTTTTTTGAATAATTAAAGGATTTTGACTATCTTTAAAGAAGATACACTTTGCACCTTCGCTAACTTTTGCAACACCTTTTTGCTCTAGCTCTTCTACAATATTTGCTAAATCTTTGTTGTAGCTACTTTCGCCTTTAACTGCACTTTTATCTAATTTTACACCTAAAGAGTCATATATATCTTGTGCATGCTCTAGCGATTTTTCTATAAAGTTATTCCATAAATTTAGGCATAATTTATCGCCACTTTGAAGTTTTACAACATACTCTCGACTCTTGTTTGCAAACTCTTGGCTCTGGTCAAATTTAACTTTTGCCTCTTTGTAAAATTGTTCTAAATCGCTTAGCTTAGAGTCTGCATCTGCACCACTCTCTTCAAAATAGGCAATTAGCATACCAAATTGTGTACCCCAATCGCCTATGTGGTTTTGGCGAATAACTTCGTCACCTAAAAATTCAAAAAGGTTAGCTATTGTATCGCCAATTATAGTAGAGCGCAAATGCCCAACATGCATCTGTTTTGCCATATTTGGGCTAGAGTAATCAACTACAACTTTTATCGATTCTTGGTTTTTATTAACACCACATCTACTATCTAGTGCTTTAGTGATATTCTCTTCTAAGAATTTACTACTTATTGTTAAATTTATAAAACCTGGTCCTGCTATTTCTACTTTAGAAAAAATAGGATTATCTTTAATTTTATCTACAATTGTAGTAGCAATCTCTCTTGGATTTTTTTTAAGCTTTTTAGCAAGAGCCATAGCTCCATTAAACTGAAAATCGCCAAACTCTGGCTTTGTAGCCTCGCTTATAGTTGTACTAGTTTCTATATCTAACGATTTTAGAGCACTGTTAATTATATTATTAAGTTCATTTTTGATTTGCATCTATTTACCTAGTGTAAGTTAATTTGCCCCAAAAGGGGCTAGAAGTATTATGCTTTTTTGCTATCTTCTACTGTAGTCTCTACAGCTTCAGCAGCTTTTTTCTCTATCTCTTTTGCTTCTTTTGTAGCTACCTCTTTTACTGACTCTTCGTCATCTTCGTTTACAGCTTTTTTAAAGTCTTTTATTCCTTTACCTAAACCTTTTGCAAGTTCTGGAATTTTTTTACCACCAAAAAGTAGTACAATTACAAGAATTATCGCAAATAATTCCCATCCACCTGGCATACCCATAGCAATCCTTTTTTTGTTTTAGTTATTATACTTTATTATAACTTAAGGGTGTTAAATATAGATGATTATTTAGCTAAAGTTGTACTATATTTGTTAAGAAAGAGTTGCTTTGTCTCTATTTAAAAAATATTTAAATTATAAAGAGTTATACATAGGGTAAACTATTTTATTACTCTTTAATTTAGTTTATAGCTTCACTACTTTTGTAATTTGTCAATATAGATAGAAGCTCACTATTAATTGCTTCGTTACCACCATTTATAATACAGACATTATCAACAATATTAGATAATTCAAAAGCTCTATTGGCAATGACACTCTTGATAGTTTTATAAATAGTATCTTTATCAGAGTTTTTAATTTTTACATTTATATATGGGTCGTTTGATAGTAGAAAATGTATTGTATCATCACTCTTTACAATATATAGTGTCTCTTTTCTTTGATTTTTACTAAGAAGATATACCCCCAGAATATTTATTGTAATTATAGATAAAATAACAGACATAACTTA
>CAYMUV010000024.1:0-8942 GCA_964393855.1 uncultured Nitratifractor sp. | reverse complement strand
CTGCAAAACTAATGGGAATGTTAAGCGAAGGAATGCTACTTGCTGCAAAAGATGACAGTGGATTGAGCCTCCTTCGCCCAGAAGCACCAAAAGAAGCAGGGACAAAAGTATCTTAATGACAATAGAAAATTTAATAAATATTATTGGTGGTAATATAATAAACTCCCCAAAAGTAAAAAAGATAGAGTCGGCAACTATCTACTACTCAAAAGTAGAACTTGGCGACCTATTTTTTGCCACAGAAAACGAAAATATAGACAAAGCTGTCGAAAATGGAGCTTATGCTATAGTTTTTGAGGGTGAAAACCCTAAAATATTAGATAGCGAAATTGTATATATAAAAGTGGACTCTATTTTAGAAGCTAGCAATAAATTTCTACGATATGTTATAGCCCAAAAAGAGGCGCAAATCTACCACTTTGAGGATATTGAACTATCTTTACTTAAACAGATATCATTTAGAAAATCTACAATCTTTACTATTTTAGATAACAATTGGCAAAAAAATTTCGAAACCATTTTAAACTCTACTTACGATATTTACATTACTGATAATAAAGAGTATGCAAAGACAATATATCCGCAGTATAAAAAGCATAAAAATTTAGCACATGGGTATATTGTGTCTGACTCCTTACTAAAAACCACTTTTAGATTAGGTAAATTTGTATATCAAGATATCGAAATTGCACCTTTTTTTATAGATAATTTAAGAAAAGTAGCCTCTTTTTGCGAAGAGAAAGATATAGATTATGATATAGCTAGAGTAAAATATACAAAAGAGTTTAAGCCATATTTTGTAGATAAAAACTTAAATATTGTACAAAAAGGCACAAGTGAAAGGGTATTAATTTTTATTAGTACACTAGATATAATAGAAAAATCAATAAACTATCTTAAACACGATGGAAGATGGGTAAAAAGATTAACTCTAACCCCTCCAAATACAAAGTTAAATAGCGAAGATAGACCAACTTGGTACGAAAATACTAAAGAGGCACAAGAGATATTAAAAAACAATCACTTTCACTACGCATTTTGCTATAAATTATCTTTAGAAGATATAGTAAATAAGGACTCTATTAACCCTACTCTATTCGAATAATCTTTAATGCTTATCTAATAAAATCTCTCTTGTTGGATAAGCAAACTCTAAATCTGATTTATCTATTATTAAAATAATCTTTTTAATAATATCTTGCTTTGCTCTTAGCCAATCTTCCCAATTAACAGATATTGTAAAAGCATAAACAAGAATATTAAGCGAATACTCTCCCATTTCGTCTAAATATACCAAAAGTGTCTTTCTAACTCCATATTTATCTTCTAAATTAAATAAGCCATCTTCATAAGTTAACTTCATTTTATTAAGGTATTTAATTTTATCTAAATTAACAATATCTTCGTGGTTACGAAGCATTAAGTATATCTCTTGTACAACTCTATCTATCTCTTCAGTATTTGTAGTATATTTAATTGGTATTTTAAACTTAATACGCCTACCTACAAGCCTTTTTGTCCAATTTTTAATATAACCATTTGCAAGTTGAGAGTTAGGAATAGTAACCATAGCATTATCAAAAGTTCTAATCTGTGTAGATGTTAAACCAAGCTCTGTTACAAAGCCCTCTACCTCTTTTGTTTCTATCCAATCGCCTTGTCTAAAAGCATCTTCGCTAATAAGCCTAATAGAGTCAAAAAAATTAACCAAAACATCTTTTGCAGAAAAACCAATAATAACACCTCCAATTCCTAAAGATGTTATAAGTGCTGTAATATCTACATCAAATTTGCTTAAAGTAACTAAAATTGCTATAAGCCCTATTAAAATTTTAGCAATATTCAACAAAAGGTTAAAAAGCTCTCTTCTGGCACTCTTTTGGCTTTTAATTTTGCTCTTAATAGAAGAGTATATAATAAATTTAACAAACTCGTAAACAAACCACAAAAGAAAAAATAGGTTTATAAAAAAGAGTAGAAAATATATATTATTAACTTTTAATGTAAACAGTATAGATGTAATCTGACTTAAAAGATATGTATATAGTAGATATCGCAAAGGTCTTAAAAGCTTTTCTACACGAAAATATAAGAGTTTTAAAAAGTTATTTTTTCTATTTTTATAAAGAGTATATTTAAGAGATTTTACAATAGATTTAAAACTATACTTTATTAAAAAAATTGCACCAATATATAGTAGTATAATAGTAATATCTTTAGATGTTAAACCAAAAAAGTCTAAAAATATTTTAATAAATTTAGGTGTATAGTTGTCTATAAATATATCGATTTTTTCCATATACAATTATAACTTAAAAAGATTAACCACCTCTATAATTGCTTATGGTTTAAAAACTCTTTAACTAAAGCAGAAGCAATAACTTTATATGAGATATTTGCCTCTTTATTAAAATTATCACTCAATTTTACACCACCAATTAGTGCAACTTTATGCTTTGATATTTTTGCTATATCTAAAAGTGCATCACCATGTACCCTTGCTTCTTGTTTGGTGTTGGTTGCTCTATAAGCACCTAAACCTATATAGTCTAATTTCAAGCTATTAGCCTCTTTAATCTCTTCTTTATTATGAGTAGATAAACCAAGTAGTTTTTCTCCTACTTTTGCTCTAATTTTTTCAAAAGAGCCATATTTTAATAAATCTTCTTGCCCAATATGCAAACCATCTGCAAAATCAATAAACTCTATATAGTCATTAATTATCAATTTGCCTTTATAAATGCTATTTATTACTTTTAAATCTTGCTCAATAACTTGTTTGTTATAAACTTTATTTCGATACTGTGCAATTGGCACATTTAAACTATTTAAAAAAGCTATATACTCTTTTAAATCAATTTTAAATTTAAGTAGCAGTTCTTTATCTATAAGAGCATAAATTTTAGCTATGATTAATCCTTTAAAAATAGCTTTAAAAAGTTTGCTACACTCTCTTTCATTTCGTTTCTGTTTACAACTTTGTCTATTAAGCCATGCTCTAACAAAAACTCTGCTCTTTGGAAGCCCTCTGGTAAATCTGCTCCAATTGTTTGCTTAATTACCCTTTGCCCTGCAAACCCAATTAAAGAGTTTGGCTCTGCAATAATTATATCTCCAAGCATTGCAAACGAAGCACTAACACCACCCATTGTAGGGTCTGTTAAGATAGATATAAATGGTAGTTTTTCGTTAGATAATCTTTTTAAAGCTGCCGAAGTTTTACTCATTTGCATTAGAGAGTATGTACTCTCTTGCATTCTTGCACCACCACTTGCAGAGACTATAACTAAACCACTTCTATTCTCTATTGCTCTATTTATTGCTCTTACAATCTTTTCGCCCTCTACAGAGCCTAAACTACCACCCATAAATGCAAAATCAAAGACTACTAGCTCTGCTGGCATACCACCAATTGTGCAGCTACCACTAACAACAGAAGATGCTCTACCTTTTGTCTTTGCTTTACCCTCTTCTATTCTTTTTTTATAACTCTTTTTATCTACAAATTTTAGTGGGTCATTTGGAGTTAGATTGCTATCTTTCTCTTCAAAACTTCCCTCATCCGCTAAAAGCTCTACTCTTTTTTGTGCATCTATTCTAAAATGATGCGAACATTTTGGACAAACATTACACAAAGCATCTACCTCTTTATAGTACATTAACGCGTTACATTTAGGGCACTTTACCCAGTGACTTGGTGCTTCAGAAGCTGACGACTGCTTTTTAAAACCAAAAAGACTACCTAAATTCATTTACAATCCTCTTTTATAATATTCTCAATTTTATGTAAAATATCTTCGCTATGTGTAACTATAGCATAATTATCACTAATAGAAACTTTTAAACCCTCACAAAGTGATAATCCTGCTGCAAAATCGTATATTCTAATAGGTCCAACAAACAATACATAATTTACTCTATGTGCATAAGCCAACGAGAGCGCTACTGCACCTGGTGCCCTATATTTTAACTCTAAAGCAGTTAACTCTTTGCCAATATTTGTATATTCGTATGAGCGCTCAAAAATACCTACTTTTGCATTTTTATATAACTTTTCTTCTTTAAACTCTAGAGTATCTAAATTTCCTACTAAAAGTTTTTCGTTCGCAATTTTATAAAAAATATCTCCATTTGCAAAGTTACAAACAACAGCAACAGCCATAAGATTAGAGGAGTCAATCAAAGCAACAGAAGAGCCATAATAGGGAAAGTTGGCATAGGCATTAGAGCTTCCATCTAGTGGGTCTATTATAATTGTATTATCGCCCTCACCTACTATGCCAGACTCTTCGGAGTTAATTTTTCCAAACTTAGATAGATGCTTTATAAATATAGACTCTGCATAAAGGTCTAAACCGCTTGATATATCGCCACCTGCACCTTCGCTATACTCTAGTTGCCACTCTGGTTTTATGCCACCTTTTATAGAGTTGTAAATTATTTGATTTGCTTTTATTACTTCGTTTAAAAAATCTTTATTCATATTTAATGCCTATTTTTGTAGAATATTGTATCATATTTTAAAGGTGGTAAGACTGAAAGGTTTCATTTTAAAAGTTCAAAAAGCAAAAAACGAAGATATTATAGTTACTATCTTAAGCCAAAATTCGGTTAAAAAATATTACCGTTTTTATGGTGCTAGACACTCTATTTTACAACTTGGTTACTTAATAGATTTTGAGACAGAAGAGAGTGGAACATATATGCCACAAGTTCGCAGAGTATCGCACATAGGTTTTGATTGGCTATATAATAGAGAAAAACTGATGCTTTGGCATAGATTTATATCAATTTTTGAGCCACACTTTAGAGATATCAACGAAATAGAGCCATTTTATTACGAAAGTCTACTAAAAGCAGCAAAACGCTGGAATAAGCAATCTGCAAAGAGATTAATAGTAGAAACATATATTAATATTCTTAAATATGAAGGAAGAATACTACCTTTGTCTACTTGTGTTTTATGTAAACAAAAGATAGAAAACAGTATATCTGTAATTGATGGGTTTTTACCAACTCATAGCAGTTGCTCTCACACAGAATCAATAGAGTATAAAGCAATTAAAAGATTATTTGAAGAGGCAACTACAATAGATTTAGATGATAATACAATAGATAGACTATATTTAATTGCTCTTAAAGGCTTTTTGATATAATTTGTTAAAAATTATTAGGCATTTTAATGGATTTTAAACTATACGATAGTGTAAAAAAAGAGAAAGTTATCTTTAAACCAATAAATAAGGGCGAAGCAACTATATATGTTTGTGGACCAACAGTTTATGATGATGCACATTTAGGGCATGCAAAAAGTGCCTTAAGTTTTGATTTGCTAAAAAGAACCCTAAATGCACTAGGCTACAAAACTACTTTAGCTAAAAACTTTACCGACATAGACGATAAAATTATAAAAAAAGTGCAAGAGAGTGGTAAAACTTTAAAAGAGATTACTCAGCATTACATAAATAGATATCAAGAAGATATGGATGCTTTAGGCATTTTAAGAGCCGATATAGAACCAAAAGCAACACAATCTCTTAAAGCTATGGAAGAGATGATTAATACTCTATTAGCTAAAGATTTTGCTTATAAATTGGATAATGGCGATATTTACTTTGACACCTCTAAAGATAAAACCTACGGAACAATTTCGCATATGGTAACCGAAGACGAAGCAAACATTAGCCGTATAGAAGCAACAGATGGCAAAAGAAACCCTAAAGATTTTGCACTATGGAAAGCTTGTAAAGATAGCAATGATATATGCTTTGAAGATAGCTTACCAAGTGGGCGTCCAGGCTGGCATATTGAGTGCTCTGCTATGATTGCAAAACACTTTAAGGGTAACGAAAACTATTGTATAGATATTCACTGTGGCGGTGCAGATTTGCTCTTTCCTCACCACGAAAACGAAGCAGCACAAACTAGATGTGCATTAAATAAAGAGATAGCAGCATATTGGATGCACAATGGATTTGTAACAATAGATGGCGAAAAGATGAGCAAATCTTTAGGAAATAGCTTTTTCTTAAAAGATGCTCTAAAAATATACGATGGAGAGTTAATTAGATACTATCTAATATCTATAAATTATCGTAACGACTTTAACTTTAGCGAAGAAGAGCTTTTAAACTCTAAAAAGAGATTAGATAAGCTTTATAGATTAAAAAAGAGACTTTATGGTGGCAAAATAGGCAATTGCAATAGCGAATTTAAAGAGAGTTTGCTAGAGGCAATGAGCGATGATTTAAATAGCTCTAAAGCTATGGCAATTATAGACCAAATGCTTACAGACTCTAACGAAAAGTTAGATAAAGAGCCAAAAAACAAGAGCTTAAAACAAGAGATTTTAGGAAATTTAGAGTTTGTTAATACTCTGCTAGGTATAGGTACAAAAGATGCAATAGAGTGGTTTCAACAAGGTGTAAGCAACGAAGATAAAGCTAAAATAGAAGATTTAATAAACCAAAGAGCCGAAGCTAAAAAAGCAAAAGATTATGCAAAAGCAGATGAGATTAGAGATGAATTAAAGAGTATGGGTATTGAACTTATGGATACACCAAGTGGCACAAAATGGGAAAAAATATAAAGGAGCGAATATGTCAATAATAAAATACGAAAACTTAAAAAAGATATTTTTTAAGCTAGACCCAGAGGTTGCTCATACAGTTGCAGGTTTTGGCTTAAAAGCGATAGCAATTACTCCATTTATAAATAGATATATGACAAAACAAAACTTTGTAGATAACGAAATTTTAAAACAAAAAATATTTGGAACAACTTTTAATAACCCTGTAGGCTTAGCTGCTGGTTTTGATAAAAATGGTGATTACATTAAAGCAATGCCTGCACTTGGGTTTGGATTTACAGAGATTGGCACAGTTACACCAAAGCCACAACCTGGAAACCCAAAACCAAGACTATTTAGGCTTATAGATGAAAACTCTCTACAAAATGCGATGGGCTTTAATAATAAAGGTAGCTACAATATGCTACAAAAATTAAAAAAAGTTAAATTTTTCGACTATCCTATTGGCATAAATATTGGTAAAAACAAACTTACTTCAGATATAGAAGCAATTAACGACTACGAAAAACTTTTTCGTGCATTTAAAGATTATGGTACATATATGGTTGTTAATATTAGCTCTCCAAACACTCCAGGTCTTAGAGATTTACAAAACGAAAAGTTTATACAAGAGGTATTCAGAGTTGGTAAATCTATTACTAGAAAACCAATTTTACTAAAAATAGCTCCAGATATGGAAGCTAAAGATGCAATTGCACTTTGTAAAGTAGCTGTAAAAGCTGGTGCAAAAGGGATAATTGCTACTAATACAACAATAGATTACTCTTTAAGCAAAGAGCCAAAAGATATTGGTGGCATAAGTGGTGAGCTACTTAAAGAGAAATCATTTAAGCTATTTAATGCAATTGCAGATGAGTTATTTGGAGAGACTGTGCTAATTAGTGCTGGTGGAATAAGCGATGCAAAAGAGGCTTACAGACGCATAAAAGCAGGTGCCTCTTTAGTTCAAATTTATACTGGATTAATATATAAAGGTCCATCATTAGTAGGCAATATTAACAGAGAGTTAGTAAAATTAATAAAGCAAGATGGCTTTAGTAACATCTATCAAGCAATAGGAAGCGACAGAAAATAAGATGAAAACAATAGTAAGATATATTGCTATATATTTATTAATATTAGGAGGCTTAATGGCTAGCTCATTACCAAAACATTATATAAAAAAATTAGATAATGGTTTTACAATTTGTGCAATACCACTGCATAATAACACAGATGTAATTACTACTGATATCTTCTACAAAGTAGGAAGTGGCGACGAAATTATGGGTAAATCTGGCATAGCACATATGTTAGAGCATATGAACTTTAAATCAACAAAAAATCTAAAAGAGGGAGAGTTCGATAAAATTGTTAAAAGTTTTGGTGGAATAAACAACGCCTCTACCGGTTTTGATTACACACACTATTTTATAAAAAGTTCATCTAAATATATATCTAAATCTATGGAGCTTTATGCAGAGTTAATGCAAAACTTAAGCCTAAAAGACGAAGAGTTTCAAAAAGAGAGACAAGTTGTAGCAGAAGAGAGAAGATGGCGTACAGACAACTCGCCAACAGGCTACCTTTACTTTAGACTTTTTAACGAGCATTTTACTTCAGATAGCTACCACTGGACACCTATTGGCTTTATGGAAGATATTTTAAGTTGGAATATTAACGATATTAGAGAGTTTCATAAAAAGTTTTATCAACCTAAAAATGCAATATTGATAGTAGCTGGGGACATAGATAAAGAAAAGGTTTTTAAAGAGGCAGAGAAATATTTTGCCAAAATTAAAAATGCAAAAGATGAACAAAATTGCTCTTTATTTAATACATTTAAGCCACACGAACCAAAAAGAGATGGGAGCAAAAGAGTTACAATTCATAAAAAAGGTAATCCTGCAGATACTATCGCAATTGCTTATGATATACCAGATTTTACAAACAAAGACCAAGTTGCATTATCTGTTTTAACTGAGATTTTAAGCAGTGGTAAAAGTAGCAGACTATATAAAAGTATGGTAGAACAAAAGCAAATGGCTACAACAGTTTATGGCTACAATATGGAGCTTAAACGAAGGGGTATCTTCTTATTTTTAGCAATGGCTACTCCTAAAAGCAGTGCAAAAGAGCTAGAAGAAGAGATTTTATCTCAAATTGCAGATATTAAAGATGGAAAAATAACTCAAGAAGAGTTAGACAAAGTAAAATTAAATAGCAAAGTCGATTTTATTAGAGAGTTAGAGAGCTCTTCTTCTGTGGCATCTCTATTTGGAACATATTTAGCAAAAGGTAACCTAGAGCCATTAGTTGATTATGAGGATAATTTAGATAAAATTACGCTAAAAGATATACAAGAGGTAGCAAA
>CAYMUV010000023.1:0-9055 GCA_964393855.1 uncultured Nitratifractor sp. | reverse complement strand
GGGTCAGTTATTGCGTATTTAATCAACTTTTTCTATCTTTTTTAAAATTTCTAACTGCTCTTTTAGTATTTCGTGATTTTTAAAATATCTATATAAAGCCTCAACCAAAAGTACTAAGAAAAGACCAAAAATAGCATGCACAATACCACTAAGAAGTTTTATAAAAATATTAGAGTAGGTAGAGAAAAAACCAAAGAAAAAACCATACAGTACAGCCGCCCAGGCTGCACCAAGAAGTATATTTAAAATTATATTTATATATTTTGACTTTAAGTGCATTACACCGTAGCTACAGCCATCTCTTCTGCTGGAGTATCATCATGCTCTTCATCCATTAAAACTGCACCTGCAAGGTAAACATATGTTAAAATCATAAAGATAAATGTTTGTAGAAATGCCATAAATGTTAGCATTGCAAATGGAACTAATGGTATAATCCAAGGTGTTAGCATTAATAATACCCACAAGAAAAGGTCATCACCCTTAATGTTACCAAAAAGCCTGAAAGAAAGAGAGATAATTCTAGAGATATGAGATACAATCTCTATTGGGAACATAAGTGGTGCAAGCGCAGGAACAGGACCCATAAAGTGCGCAAAATAGTGTACTATTCCATTTTTCTTAATTCCTTGATAGTTATAATAAACAAAAACTGCAAGTGCAAGAGGCAAAGTTACATTAATATTTGCAGTTGGAGACTCGAAACCAGGAATAATACCGATTAGGTTTCCAAAAAATACAAAAAGTCCGATAGTTGCAACAAGTGGTAAATATTTTCTAGCATACTTTTCGCCTACAACATCTTTACCCATACTTAAAACACCGCCTAAGTACATCTCCATAATATTTTGCATTCCTCTAGGAACTACATTAAGTTTTTTAGTTGCCATAACTGTTACTGCAACTATCATTAAAGTAACAAGTACTAAATGCCCAATAGTATGCATATCACCATGTCCAAATATCGACCCAACAAAGGTAAATACGGTTTCTTCCATAAATCTCTCCTGTTAAAAATTGTAGTGATTATATCTAAAATGAGCTAAACAAGCTCTAAAGAGTAAAGAGTTTTTATATTTTTTACATAAAAAGCAATAATTATTATTACTATAAGTTACAACTACTTTCGTATTCCACCAAATGTTGCACCAATTTTAAATTTAAGTGTAAAAGAACTCTTAAAATTGTCCTCTTTTTTCCAAACTACAGATGGAGTAATTTCGTAATATAGCCAATCTTTATTTAGCATTTTATCGTGATGTTTGTAGTAAGTTTCAAAGTTTTGTTTTCTAAAATTTTTAAAATTAGTTAAGTTAGCAGATGCAACAAAACCAACTCTATTAAAAGAGTAATTATTAGTTGAACGCTGAAGAAGAAGTTCTGTTTTAAAGTCTTGATTATCTGATTTTGTACTATAATCTATATTGCCATACCAACCAAATTGCATATATTTGCCAACATCTCTAACATATTTACTATATATTGTATTTCTTATCTCTCCTGCAACATAAAAACGCAATTTATCTCTAAGAAGTAGTGCATCTTTATCTCTTTGAAAAACTAAATATTTACCCTTAAGACCAACATATGGTTCGAAAAAATATTTATTAAACCTTAAACCACCAGTTAATCCAATAGAAGATTTCTTACCTCTATGCCCTTTGTATTCTAACATTAAATCGTATTTATTATCGCTTTCTAACTTACTGCTTAAACCAACATTTGATACAACATCTCCATTCTCATCTAGTGCATTCCAATCGCTTTTTACTTTGTTAAGTGTTAATTTTACTTTATTTTCAAAACGAGGTAAGTTTAGTGATAATCCAAAATCTAAATTGTTAGAAAAACCACCACTTGTATTAACCCCAACTTCGTAAGCTACTTTAACTCTTGTATTACTTAAACGCTTAGTGTCATTTTTTTCTGATATATATTTATCTAAGTAATCACTCTTATCCATAAGCCAATTGGATAAAAATTTATGGTAATCATCTAAACCATAAGTATCTGGTTGTGCTAAAAGAGAGACCGAAAAAATTGCAAGTAGTGATAAGTATCTTTTTTTCATAGGTATAATTATATCATAAATTATAATATTTTCTCTTGCCCAAGTCTATATAGTGCAAAATCATACTTTATTGGGTCGTTTTTATCAAACTCTTTTAACTTATTGGTAAGCTCTACCGATGCCTTTAAATCGCAACTTTTTCGCTCTAATAAGCCTACCCTTCGAGATACATTAAAGGTATGTGTATCTAGTGGCATAATTAAATCTTTTTTATCTATTTTACTCCAAAGCCCCATATCTAAGCTATTTTTTCTTACCATCCACCTAAAATACATTAAATATCTCTTGTATGTTCCTGCTCCAACTAACTTTTTTGCAGGTTTTAAAAAGTAAAAGTTAAAGCCATGTGTACTACTAGGGTGTAAAGAGCGAATTGTATCTATTAAGTTCCATAAACCATCTAAAATAGAGTTTTCTCTTTTGTAAGCACTATAGACAATATTTTCAATGCTATCTAAATTTTTTAATCGTTTAATTGTTAAAAATATATCTATAACATCTTGAGGTTTTTGAAAGCGATAGTAGTGGTGCAGCAACTCTTTTTTTATTACTTCTTCACTCTGTTCTAAAAGAGAAAAATCTAAGCTATCTAAAAATTTGACTATTAATTTTGCATTTCCATAGGCAAATAGGGCGCAAATTAAGGCTATATACTCATCTTCATACCTTTTAGCAACCATTAGAGGGTCTGGTTTATCGTAGCTTAATTCAGATGCACTATCTCTATACTTTAACTCGGCATCTAAAAGCTCTTTTATATTATAATTTACCATCTATTTTATAAGCTCTCGACGCAAATATAAGTGCAAATACAGAAGCAACAGCAAAATATACCCAAGTTGGTATTGGCACTGGGTCTCCTGCTGCATAAGAGTGCATTCCACTTAAGTAGTAATTTACACCAAAGTATGTCATAATAACGCTAAAAAAGCCTAAAACAGATGCAACATTAAAGGCATATATAGAGTTAAATCTAGGAATATATCTTAAGTGTAAAACTGCTGCATAAACTAAAATAGTAACTGCTGCCCATGTCTCTTTTGGATCCCAACTCCAATATCTACCCCAAGACTCATTAGCCCAAACACCACCTAAAAAGTTACCAACAGTTATCATTGCTAAGCCAATAAATAGTGTTATTTCATTAATTATCGTAAGCTCTTTAATAGAGTTTACAATATTACCCTTTGTCTCTTTTTTATTAACAATAAACAAAATTAAAACCAACATTCCTAGCAATGCACCAAGCCCTAAAAATCCGTAACTTGCAGTAATTATAGCAACATGTATCATTAACCAATAAGACTTTAAAACAGGTACTAAATTGGTAATTTGAGGATTCATATTACTGATAAAAGCAACAAATAAAAATATACCTGCCAAAATAGAAGTTGCTGCAAATGCCAAAGGAGAACGCTTAGCAAATACAAAGCCAGCTAAAGCAGTTGCCCAAGCAATATATAAAATAGACTCATAAGCATTACTCCAAGGGGCATGGTCTGCTATATAGCCTCTTGCAACTAAACCAATAGTATGCACAATTAAAGTTACTACAAGCATAGCACCAAATATTTTTGTTATAAGTTTTATATTAACTTTTGGCTTAATTATAGATATAAATGCAAACATTAAAAGTAGTAAGCCAATTATTATATATGGTAAAATTAACTTTGTAAAAATATCTATGTGGTTATATGTAATTTCTGCTTTTACTCTATCGCTATCTGGCATAACTTTAGAGCCATAGAATTTTTGAAAATTTTTAATAATATCTACTGCTTCGCTTGGTTTTTTCCAATCACCTGTTTTCGAAGCTTCTACTGCACTTTTTAGATAACTTCCTACAATATATCTAATTGTTTGCCCCTCTTTAGATGGGAAAGCTTTAATTGCATCTATTGGATTATACCAAGTATTATTTGGGTCATTTGGCTTAGGAAATAGCTTTAATAAAATACCTTGACTTGTCATATAAAATACATTTAATTTTTCATCTACTTTTATTATTTCGTTATCGTATTTACTTCTTTCTGCTGCTCTTGTTGCTCTTGCTTTATTAACATCATTAGTTAAAAGATATGCACCTTTTCCACCATCTTTAAAAAAGTCATTAAACGACGCATAAGAAGCACCTTTTGAAAGACCTAATTTTTTATTTAATAGTGGATGTGCAATTTTTATCATCTTTAGTTTACTAAAAATCTCTGGTTTAACTACAATACCTACAAAGATTTGATTATAATCTAAGCCTAAAAAGCCTCTTTTGCCAGATATTTTTTTAACTACTTGCATGGCTAAAGTATCTAATGGCTCCATTCGTCCACTATTATCTTGTACTATTAAATTGGCAAATTTTTGTGCATGTAATCTATCTATATTTTGTATCTCTTTAAGCTCACTCTTAGTTATAGAGCTTGCATCTATTGTAGCAGCACTTATTGGAGCTGAGTATAATAAAATAGCAACAAAAGCAATAGAAACTATACTCTTTTCTTCTAATCTTTTTAGCTTTTTTAATAAGACTTTTAATCTACCTTTATCCGATAAAAAGCTCCAAATAAATCCAATTGCTAACATTAAATATCCTATATATGTTGGTAGTGTTCCTGGGTCGTGGTTTACACTCAAAATTGAGCCTTGTTCATCCATATCGTAAGATGATTGGAAAAATCTATACCCTCTATAGTCTAACACATGGTTCATATAAATATGGTAATCAAAAGTTTTATTGTTTTCTTTATCTACAACGGTAACAAAACTAGAGTAAGAAGATGGCGTCATAGAGCCTGGGTATCTATCTAAAACAAACTTTTTTAATTTAAACTCAAATGGCAAAGTAATTACTTTTGCACCATAACTTAAATCTAAATTTAAACCGTTTATAGAGATTTTTTTATCCTCTCCAACTTTTCCACTATATCCAAATAGCTTTACTATTTTGCTCTCTTTGCCACTACTTACTTTAAGCTCTATCATTTGTGGTTGTGCAGAGTTACTCTTTAGAGAGTTAGATTTATAAACAACTTTCGCACTCTTTTTTGCATCTTTAAAAACAAAGTTTGCACCATTTAAAGTATATAGAGTTCTTTTTATAAATTCGTGTTTACCGGTACTTAATGTTTTATCTTTTAGCGTATCCATAGATTTGGTTAAAATTTCTCCACTATAATCTATATAATATTTTCCACTGCTATCTTTTGTTATTAATACAATTGGCTTATCTAATTTAGCTTTATTGTCATAGCTAATATAGTAGTTACCAACATCTAAATAATCGCCTTTTTTTAGATACTCTTTGCCACCTCTTTTGCCTAAAGAAGATACCATTAACTCAATATAATCATCTCCATTTTTAGCTTCTACTAAACTTTTACTTGCAGTTGGCAGATATTTTAAAAGCTCTAAATTTATCTCTTTATCTCCAACTTTAACTTTATCGCTGATATGGTTTTTGGTCATAGATGAGAGTTCTAACTTTCTATCAAAGATATACCTTTTCCCATTATCATCTATTTTTAGTGTTAAAAGCATATAATCACTGACCATTTGGTTAGAGCTTTGTCCATTTCTTAAGTGCAAAACTCCTTCGTATCCTACATATCTAGTTATTGCTGCACCTACTGCAATTAGTAAAAAAGCTGAGTGCAAAACAAGCTGTCCCCATTTTGCTCTTTTGTACATTTTAAACTTGAATATATTATAGATAATTATTAGTATAAAGTAAAAAAGTAGTATCTCAAACCATCTAGCATCATATATAAGTGCTCTTGCTGTTTGCGTACCATAATCGTTTTCTACAAATGTAGCATAACCTATTGTTGCAGCAAATATAAGTAGTACTAAAACTGCTGCTTTCATCGAAAATATTTTTTTAATCATTATAACTATACCTTTTTCTGCTAATTTTTGCAATTATACAGATTTTTTCTATTATTTTTATAAATATCTATATCAATTAATTAACTTAAGAATTATTTAAGCTTATCCCAACTTTTAGCAATTGATACTGAGCATTTAAGTCTAACATTTAGCTTATAAATATTCTCCATAATATAACTAAACTTGTGTGCAATTTCTTTAGCAATTTCATCTTTTACTTCAAAAATCAATTCATCATGTATTTGTAGTATCATATTTGCTTCTAAGCTTTCATCTTCTATTAATCTATCTATATCTAGCATCGATAGCTTTATTAAATCTGCTGCACTGCCCTGAAAGACTGTATTTACACTCTCTCTTAAAATTGCAGCTTTTGCCATTGCATTTGCATTTTCGTAATCAAAAACTCTGCGTCTTTTTAAGAGTGTTTCAACATACCCTTGTCTTTTTACTCTATCTTGTATTTGCTCTAAATAGTTCTTAACAGTTGGAAAGGCTGCAAAGTAGTTTGCAATAATCTCTTTTGCTTCACTAGCTGTAATTCCTAACTCTTGGGATAGCTTTCTAGAACCCATTCCATAAAGCAAACCAAAATTAATAGATTTAGCAAAATTTCTTTTATCTTCTGCCTCTTCTTCTCCAAATAGCTTAATTGCAGTCTCTAAGTGAATATCTTTATTCTCGTTAAATGCCTCTTTAAGTGCAGCATCGCCACTAAAATGGGCAAGCAATCTAAGCTCTATTTGAGAGTAATCTATAGATATTAAGCTATAACCCTCTTTTGCAACAAATGCCCCTCTTACTCGCCTTCCTAACTCGCTTCTTACCGGAATATTTTGTAAATTTGGGTCTTTAGAGCTAAGCCTACCTGTAGAAGTACCTGTTTGTAAAAAACTACTATATATTCTATTTTCGCTATTTTTTAACCCTAATTTTAATAAAGGCTCAACATATGTACTTTGTATCTTTTGGTACTCTCTATATTTTAAAAGATATTTAATAATTTCGTGCTCATCTTTTAAACTATTTAATACTGCTTCGTTAGTGCTATAACCTGTTTTGGTCTTTTTACCACCCTTTAAGCCCAATTTTTGAAATAGAATATTTCCAAGTTGCTGAGTAGAGCGAATATTAAACTCTGTACCAGCTAGTTCATAAATTGTTTTGCTTAAAACACCAAGCTCTTGCGATAACTCATCTTTTAACTCTTTTAAATAAGTTATATCTACTTTTACCCCTAAAGACTCCATTTTAATTAGCGTTAAAATAAAAGGGAACTCTATATTTTTAGCCTCGTTTTCTAACTCTTCTAGGGCAAACTCTTTAAAAATATAGCTTAATTTATTATAGAGCTTTAGGCTCATCCAAGCATCTTCGGCTGCATATTTAGTTGCCTCTTGAATATCTACACTAGAGAAGTCTTCTCCTTTTTTAACAGTTTTAGAAAAACTAACCATATCGTAATTAAAAAACTTTTTAGCTAAAGCATCTAAGCCAACCCTGCTACCTGGCTCTAAAAGCCAAGCTAAAATCATTGTATCAGAAAAAGGAACTTTTGGTTTAATTTGCAAATAGTGCATAAGCAAAGAGTAGTCAAACTTTAAATTTTGCCCAACTACTTTTGCCTCTAATATCTTAGAGATAGCCACTTTTGCATCGCTTAAGCTAACTTGCTCGCCAACTCCTAAATAGTTGTGCCCTACTGGCACATAATAAGCCTTACTCTCATTAATAGCAAACGAAAAACCAACTAACTTAGCCTCTTTAGTATCTAAAGATGTTGTCTCTGTATCAAAAGCAACAATACTATCTTTGGTTATCTCTTTTAAAACGCTATCTAATTTATCTTTACTATCTAGTGTTATTGCTTCAAAAGATAGTTTTTCTTCTTTAGGCTCTTCTTTTTTGCTACTGCTAGCACTGTTTCCTGCCATTTTAATTGCATTATACATATTATATTTTTCAAACTCATCTAATAGTGGCTCTAAGTAGTTTTTATTTTCGAATTTAAATTCATCTAAAGCAAAACTCTCATAAATATCATCTTTTAATTTTACCAATTCTCGTGAAATAAAGGCTTGCTCTTTATTTTCAATTAAGAGTTTTCTAATTCTAGGTGTACCCACTTTTTCTATATTTTCGTAAATATCTTCTAGTGTATGGTACTCTAAAATTATCTTAGACGCAGTCTTTGGTCCAACACCAGGAACACCTGGAACATTATCTGAACTATCTCCAATAAGTGCTTGAAAATCTACAAAATATTTAGGTGGCACACCAAACTTAGCAATACACTCAGCCTCTTTTATATCTTTTCTTTTAACCCAATCATACAGATATACTTGGTCATCGTAAATTAACTGATACAAATCTTTATCAGAAGATACCATTTTTCCAATAATGCCCTGCTCTCTTGCAAATTTCATTAGTGTAGCCATAACATCATCAGCTTCGTATCCATCTTTGCTTAATGTTTTAAAGCCCATTTTTTCTATCCAAGAGATAGCAACACCAAGTTGTTTAACTAAATCCTCTGGAGGAGCTGGGCGATTTGCTTTATACTCTGGATAAAACTCTTTTCTAAAGTTTCCCTCTTTAGAATCTAGTGCAAAAACAATATAGTCTGTCGAGTGGCTCTTTTGTAATTGATTAACAAAATTAATAAATCCCGTTAAAAGTCCTGTTGGAAAGCCATCTTTGCTCTTAAGTGGTGGCAAAGCGAAATAGGCTCTAAAAAAGAAAGCAAAAGTATCTACAACTGTTATTATTTTTTTCAAATTAAAATCTCCAATAATTACATTAAATATTATTATATCTAATTTTTTAAAATAGAACTCTTGTAGAGTATATGAATTAAGAATTTTTTACTCTATTAGCTTTTATTAAGTTTAATAGTTTTATATAAGAGATTATTTTAGTAAAATGTACTACTAAATATAAAAGTCTAATATGTAACATCTACTTTGTAAGTCTAATAATCTAGCAACTCTTTTATAAGAGATTATATAAACAAAAATATAGATAGGATAAATTTAAATAAAGGGTGGGGCTGGTTAAACCCCTATAATTTTCTTTTTCTATATACTAAAGGAGGAGGATTAAAAA
>CAYMUV010000022.1:0-9125 GCA_964393855.1 uncultured Nitratifractor sp. | reverse complement strand
TAAGATAAAACCAAATAAAGTTTATAAATATAGATTTAATTATGTAAATAGATATAGCCAAGACTATTTAAACTATGTATCTTATGTTTATAGTGCTTTTGCTGATGTAACTAATATACTTAAAGATAAAAATATTAACCATAAATTTACAGTAGCTAATATACCAACAAGAAGTGGAAAGACAAGGGGTGGTACTTGGAGAGATGGTTTAGGTAATTTTAGTGCATGGTCATTAGTTTTAATTTACGATAACTCTAAAAATTATTTAGAAAAGACAAGAAATGTAACTATATTTGATGGTTTCGAGACTGTAACAGGTTGGATTCCATCTAAATCTAAGGTAAAAATAGATTTTAGTGGATTTAAAACACCAAAAAGTGCACCCAATGGCGTAGATTCTACAGTAGCAATATTTGCTGGTGAGGGAGATAAGTATATTTTAGGCGATGGAGCTATATTAACAAATCAAGATGGACTTAAATATAACCTTCCTTACCCTTTAGAGACAGGTAGCTATTTTGCTTCGTCTATAGATGGTGTACCAAATAGAACACCAAAATTACAAAATAATAATGGTATAGATATTCACATAAATAAAATAGGAACAAAATATGGAAAAGATAAACCAATAAAAACAAACCAATCAAGAGCTAGTTTAACACTTTATAGTAAAACAACAGGTAATGCAAGAGACTTTTATATTCCTACAATGGTAGCTTTTACTACAGAGCTATATACTCCAAATATATGCTATGACTACTCTTTAAGCTTAGGAGATTACACAAAAATAGATTCTCAAGATAGATATTTTGAGGTAAACAAAAGCGAAAAGCCTTTAAAGTTAAAAATTATGATTCGAAGTAAAGAGTCAGATTTTGATTTAATTCACTCTAAAATGTATGTAGAGTTTACTCCAAATAACTCTATTAAATATATACCATCTAGTGCAAAATATACTCTACCAAATAGACACTATTACGAAAAAGCTATCGAGATAGATAAAAACAGAGGTTTAATATCTCTTGGTGATAACCCTGATATAAATGGTGGGGTAATCTCTGCTAAAGAGAGTATATATACAGTGCAATCATATAGAGTAGATAAAGATTTTAAAGGTAGTTTTGATATCTATTTAGATAGCAATATATCGTTTGATTCTAAAACAGAGGTTAACTATTTAATTAGCACAAAACATAAACTAAAAAGGTGTCCTATTAATCCGGTTTATGACCCTATTTATGGTATGTTTAATGTAGAAAAAAGCAACTCAAATCAAAATATGAGCGAAGATAAAAGATACTCTTTACCAACTAGAGTTAGTGGTAAGCCCTACTCTATTTTAGTAAAGAGCTATAAAAAAGATAATAAAGGCAAATTTAACATACCAAACAAGATTAAAACAAGTGTTGAGCTAGAGCTAATTAATGCAGGTAACTTTGAAAACAACAGTAGTAGTGGCTATGATGCAACTTGCGAAGAGCCAAGTAGTATCGGTAAAGGTGCTTTTATTAATTTTAATAACGAAGATAAAAAGCTTGTTAATATTCCTAAAGATTTTCCTACATATCCAAGCAGTATTGCTTTGCGTAATGCTACATATAGGCTATGGATACTAACTAAAAATATTAACAATAATCGAGTTCTTGTAAAAAACAACTGTAAGAGTGCTTCAGATAGCAAGTGTTTTGATAATATCTATAAAAAAGAGTATAAAAATAGTGCAGATTATGACAATAGATGTCTTAATAGTTGTACCAATAGCTCTGGAGAGAGCTGTTATATATGTTTAAAACGCAATTTTTCAACCCCAATATGTGCGAGAGATAACTTTGCTATTAGACCAGAGAGCTACTCTATTGCACTATATGATAATAATCAATCTAAAAGTAAAAAAGAGATAAAAGCAGGAGACAATTTAAAAGATTCTAATTTAAATATAGCCGCGGGATATAGCTATAAATTAGATATTAATGCAACAAAGTACAACTCTAGAGATTTTGCTAGTAACTATAGTTTCTCCTCTTTAAAAAACAGTAATCAAAAGGCAGTTGTAGCATTTAAAGGCTCTTCTAATTGTAACGACAAAAGTAATCTTGCTCTAAATATTGAGCTAAATAGTGGGCATACAAGTAGATTTGGTAAAGAGCTTAGCTCTAATGCTTTAAATAAACTTTTAATAAATAATAGTGGTAAATACTCTTTATCTTTAAGCGATAAAGATTGGACTCTAGTTGATCAAACTAGATACAAATATAAAACCTTCCCAAATGTAAAAGATTGTATAGATAACTCTAGTGTAGTAAACAAAGCTCCTCTTCATGGCTGTAATATAGATAGCAGTTACAAATATAATAGTTTAAATTTTAATCTCTATCCATATAGTTTTGATTTACAAACAACGCTAGATGCTAACCCAAATAGAAATAGCCCATACATCTATATTAACGATTTAAATACCGTAGCTAGTAATACAAAAGATAAAAGTATGTCTTTAAAGGTTTATGGTACAATAGCTGCAAAAGGTAAAAATGGGACGACATTAACAAACTATACCAACTCGTGCTCTGCACAAGATTTAAGTCTTGATTATAGCTTCTCTTACGAGCCTAGCGAGAGTTCTAAACTATCTTTAGATTACTTTTTATATAATAAAGGTTTAGATGGTACAATAAAGGTTAATAAAAATATATCTAATAATAGCAAAATTAAATTTGAAAAACGCTACTTTACAGACCCTTTAGCAGGTGTAGCTAACTTAAATAGCTATTTTAATATTAGTAGAGCTTACAATAAAGCAATAAACCCATTTAAACTAACTCTTAATAGATTAAGTGCTTCTATGTCGGCTAAAAATATAGTTGCTGATTTAAATAAAAACTATATACCAAAAACTATCAAAAATATTGCAAAAAGTAAAACCTTCTATTATGCAAAAGTTAACTCTAAACAAAACTTTTATGATGATATTTACGATAAAGATATAGAGACTCCAATTGATGTAAATATTTTCTGTAATAAACCTTTGGCATACTGTAAGAAGTATGGTATAGATATTAGCAAAGGCTTAACAAGCGAGTATGATTGGTGGCTATCTATAAATCATAGTGCCTCTAAAGGCGAAGGCAAAGCTATTTTGGATATAGATACAACTAAAGACTCTAATGCTAAAAGTAAAGTGCAGATAAAGCCAACAGTTGCTCAAAACTTTGTAAAAGGGGTAGATAATAATATAAAAGTATCTAAAAAAGATGGTGCTGCTATAGAGTATCCATATACAGTAAATATTGTGCCAAGCTCTGCTATGATAAACAACTATCCATATTTACTATTTAATAAAAGCTCTAATACTCCACCAAGTTCGCTTTATAAAGTTAAATTTGTTAATCCAAACTCTGCTTGGTCTGGCAAAGGTAAAACTGGCTTTACGACAGATTTTAAAAGTAATGCCAGAAAGAGCAAAAAGGTTGATTGGTAATGAGAAGAGCAATAGCATTAATAGAGCTAATTTTTGCAATGGTAATTATTGCAATAACTTTAATATCTGTACCAAATTTAATATCTAAAACAGCCAAAGCATCTAATAGTGCTATAGATCAAGAGGCAATATCTAATGCAGCCTCTTATTTAGATATGATAATGTCTAACTACTGGGACGAAGCAGACTCAGACCCAAAAATAGGCAACCCTATATTAACAGTAGAAAACGAAGATAGTGCCCTAAAAGAGATAAGTAAAAATGTGTTAGGTGTTAATGTTAAACTAGGTAAAAGAGTTGGAGCGCCACTAAATAGTAGCAGACTCTTTGGAATAGATAGTAGCGGGAATAGAATAAAAGCTACAAAAGACTCTAAATTGGGCTTAGAGCCAACAGATAAAGAGCCAAACGATATAGATGATTATAACAATAGAAGTGTGCAGCTAACCAAAACAGTCGAAAATACAACAGCAATAGATGGCGACTATAAAGATAATAAAATACAGCTTTCTACAAAGGTTAACTATATTGCCGATGCTTCTAATCCGGTTAATTATAACTCTAATAGTATAAATTTCGATAACCCTTTTGCAAACAAAATTAATCAATCTACAAATATAAAAGCTATTACCTTAACTCTAACAAGCCCTAACGATAAAAATAAAAAGATAGTTCTAAGAGCATTTTCGTGTAATATAGGTTCTAGCACTTTAAGGGAGAAGAAGTTTTGAAAAAAGCATTTACTATGATAGAGATGATATTAACAATGGTAATTTTATCTATTGTTGCGTATGTATCTAGCTCTCTTATTGCAAAAACATATATTGGTTACAATAGAACCAATACCTTACATAAAGCAAATACAAAAGTAGAGCTTGCTCTAAATAGTATAGCTAATAGATTATCTTATGCCATAGGGGGTACAATAGTAAAAAGAAAAAGTGCAACAGATGCTACAATAGCTTCTATATCTGCAGCGCCGAGTAGTTACGAAGTTTTAGAGTGGGTAGGTTACGATATAGATGGGTTTGAAGCCCAAGATAGAGATAATGTCTTAAATAATGGTACTCCAAAACCTCAACCTGCGTGGAGTGGCTATTGTAATGTAAATAAGAGTAGTGCTACACAAATTGCAACACCTGGCTCAGATTTAACTTTTGAAAACGATATTGTAAATAGATTATCAGAAGGCAAAATCTCTAGACTTAAAGGAGTTGCTATATTTTTTCCAAATAATTATAGCTATAGAAATATTGGATATAGTGGTACTTTGGGTGGTACATTTGGCATAGCAGTAGTTAAAGATTTTACACCAAGTACAACTGTGCCAATTTTAAAAATAGATTCAACAAAGTCTTGGAAAAAAAGAGTAACAGAGCACTATAAATTAGCTTGGAGTGCCTATTCTGTTGTGCCAATAAACTATAATGCCACAAAAAAAACTTTCGATTTAGAACTAAGATATAACTATAGACCTTGGTTAGGCGAACAGTATAATAGTAGAGCAACTAAAAAATCTATACTAGCAACAAATATTAGTGTATTTAAGACCTATGCAACACAAAATAGAGTACATATAAAAATTTGTTCTAAAGAGAAAATTGGCATAGGTAATCAAGATTATACATCTATTTGCAAAGAGAAGGTGGTGTTTAAATGATAAAATTAAGAAGAGGCTTCTCTATGCTTGTTGCAATTTTTACTATTGTTGTTATCTCTTTGGTAGCAAGCTACATATTTTATGCTAGTGCAACTGTTAATAAAGAGGGGCAATTGCAATACCAAAAAGAGCAAGCAATACTACTTGCTAGAAGCTATACAGAGTATGCAGTTATGGCAATTAGTGCTAACGATAGAAGCATAAAATGTATAGATAATATAAATGCTACAATTGGAAGTGACCCATCAATAGGTTTAGGCTATGCTGTTGAGGTAAAAATTACATATATTGGAAATCAAAAATATATTAAAAATTGCCAAAGAAAAGCGATAATGTTGCAAGATAGCGACACCGATACCCTATCTGCAATAATAGATGTATATGTAAAATATAGAGATAGAGGGAATGAGAGTCTATACAACAACTATAAACAGTATGTTCCTTGGTTTACATATCATAAAAGGAGTTTGCAAAAAATATGAGACTAAAAAAAGCATTTACAATGGTAGAACTCTTAATTGTTATAGTGATTTTGGCTATATTAGCAAGCTACTCTATTCCAAGATTTAAAAGAGATACAAGAAGCGAAGCCATTAATCATATATTAACAATGATAAGATATACACAAAACTTAGCACTACACGATACAAAACACTCTATCGATAGCACCAATTGGCAACGCTCTTTTTGGAGATTTGGTATATACAAATGCAAAAATAGTAACGATTTATTTTATAAAATAGGTACAGATAAAGACTACAACAAAGGAATAAACAGAGCCGAAACTGCAATAGACCCAGCTAACAATAAATTTACCTTTTGGGATACAAGAAAACCCTGCCCTATTAATACTACAGATGCCCTAGCAGACCAAGTTAGTCCTAATATATTTTTAACTAGAAAATATGGCATAAAAAGTGTAAATTTTAGCTCTTGCATGGTAATGACAAATGCTAAAAAAACATCTAGCTATGAATATATTGGCTTCGATAATTTTGGAAGACCTATAATGTCGTACTTGGCATCTATTAAACCTAGCTATTGGGGTTATATGGTTAGCAAATGTCAAATTACATTTAATTTTATAGATAACTCTATCGATCCATTTACTATAATAGTTGAACCAGAGAGTGGATATGCACATTTAGCAGGAGATACAAATAATCTATAAATTACCTCTTAATAGATTTAATATACTCTTTGTGTTTTGACTCTATTTGTTTCTCTTTTACTTTATCTATTTCACCACTCTCTATTGCATTTTCTAATACTTCGATTCTCTCTAAAAGGTATGCAAAGAGCTCTTTTTCGAAATCTGGCATAATGTTGTGTTGCAGAGGTATTTTATTATCTATTCTCTTAGTAATGTGTGCTGGCACACCAACAGCAGTACAATCACTTGGTACATCTTTAATTACAACAGAGTTTGCACCAATTTTCGCATCTTTACCTACTGTGATATTTCCAAGTATTTTTGCACCTGCTCCAATTGTTACACCATCTTCGATTGTTGGGTGTCTTTTTCCTTTATTTAAACTAACCCCACCTAGCGTTACTTGCTGATAAATTAAAACATCATCTCCTACTATTGCTGTCTCTCCAATAACTACACCTGTTGCGTGGTCTATAAATACCCTCCTTCCAATTTTCGCAGCTGGGTGAATATCTACGCTAGTTAAAAATTGCCCAACTGCAGATATAAATCTAGGCAAGAAAGGAATTTTAAAATTGTATAGCGTATGGCTAATTCTATAGAAAAATAGAGCCCAAACACCAGGATAATTAAATAGTAACTCAAATATAGATTCTAAAGCTGGGTCGTTCTTTCGTACAGTTTTAAAATCTTCTATAATTAATTTAATTAAACTCATTTAATGCCTTATTTGCTTGAATTGTTTTAAGATAACTATTTTCACTTAAATATAGATAAAGTTTATCTAAAAGTGCCTTTTTTTCCTCTTTTTTTGATAAATTAGAGGCTTTTATCATACTTTGTAAACTATTATCTATCTCTTTAATATCATAATCTAAATCTTCTAAGATATCTTTTAAATTTTGCGACTCAAGTACAGAATCTATATAGTACTCACCACTATCTTTAAATTTTATAACAGCCTCTGTTGGGTGGCTAAATAGATTATGCCTCATACCCAATACCTCTTGGTAAGCTCCTGTTAAAAAGAATGCTAAAAAATACTCCTCCTCATCTACATTTATATCGTGCAATTTTAGTGGAGATTTGGCATTGTATGGTATTTCGCCATCACTATCACAAGTAATATCCCAAATAGCAGCAGCTTGTGTTGGTTTTTTACTTAAGTTTGTAATCGGCATAATAGGAAACTCTTGCCCTAGCCCCCAAAAATCAGGAAGCGACTGAAAAATAGAAAAGTTTACTAAATACTTCTCTTGTATTTTACTCTCTAATCTCTCTAGCTCGTCACTATTTTCATTATTTAGCAAAATAATCGATTTTTTTATAATTAAATTAACCAAAATCTCTGTATTGGAGCGGTCTTCTAAATCTATATAACCTAAATCAAATAGTGTCAGTAGGCTATCTAAATGGTCTAGTGCATCGTGCATATACTCTCTTGCATTATCTTTGTTAATTGAATTTAAAAGGTCGTTTAACTCTTCGATTAATGGGGGGTTTTTCTTTTTTAATCGTAAACTTTTTTTGTTATACTCTTGCGAAAAAAGCTCTAAAACAGGAGCAATCAAAACAGAGTGGTTAGCAGCAATAAAACGCCCAGACTCTGTAAAGATATCAGGCTCATCAACACCTTTATTTTTTGCAATCTCTTGCATAAAAAATATTACATCATTTGCAAACTCTTTTATAGAGTAATTTCTATTTTCATTTTTTTTAACCTGCGAATACTCAACAGCTAAGCCCCCACCAATATTAATAGAACTTAAGCTATTTGCACCTCTTTTTTTCAAATCGGCATATATATTCCCAGCTTCTCTTAAAGCCTTTTTTAAAGGTCCAATCTCTTCCATTTGAGAGCCAATATGAAAGTGTATCATCTTAAATCTGTCTAGCAATCCAATAGACTCTAGCATATCGCAAGCCTCTAAAAGTTCGGTAGATGTTAGCCCAAACTTAGAGCTATAACCCCCACTTTTTGCCCATACACCAACACCAGAGCTATGCATACGAATACGCATACCAATATTTGGTGTAACTGTCGTATTAAAGTTATCTTTAAACTCTTTAAAGACATCTATAATAGTCTCTAACTCATTTAAACCCTCTATTGTTACTGTAATGTTATGCCCTGCCTTTGCTGCAATAAAGCAAAGGGTAATCATCTCTTTATCTTTAAAGCCATTTACAGTTATTGGAGCACCTAAAGGAGTTTTTGTCATAGCAATAATCAACTCTGCCTTAGAGCCAGCCTCTAAACCATAATTGTACTCTTTAGATATATTAATAATCTCATCTATAAAATTAGGAAACTGATTAACCTTTAAAGGAAAAACCGCCTTAAAAGCTCCCTTATAATTAAACTCTTTAGATGCTCTTTTAAACTCGCCAAAAAGTAAATCTATCTGTTTTTTAATTAAATGTGGAAACCTTAAAAGCAAAGGACCTTTAAAGCCATCATCTCTTAACTTTTGTGTAATCTCAAACAGAGATGGCTTACTTTTATAGTTTACTACAGCCAAATCTCCATTAATTGCAAAATTTTCCATACCCCATATAGATAGACCATAATCTTTTGGCATAATCTCTCCAAATTTATAAATATTGTTGTAATTATACTAAAGTTAAAGCTCTCTTTATATTAAAAAGCTATAATGAATTCTGAAAAAGATGAGGATAGATTCTCTTCTTGCAATGAGTTACTTTGTGTTACCCCTGCTAGAATTACTTCCTACAGATTTTCCGCTTATTTTTTTAAGTGTAATTTATTTTTTAAAGGTACAAAATGTCTAATGTTTTAGAAGGCACAGTTAAATGGTTCAACGATGAAAAAGGTT
>CAYMUV010000021.1:1432-9227 GCA_964393855.1 uncultured Nitratifractor sp. | reverse complement strand
AAAATTGTTGTAGATAGGGGAGTGCAAGAGCACTTTTTAAAAGAGGCAGGTTTTACCCATACGCAAGACCAAATTAAAGCGATAGAGGATATTTTAGAAGAGCTAAGTAGTGGTAAAATTATGGATAGGCTTCTTAGTGCAGATGTTGGTTTTGGAAAGACCGAAGTTGCAATGAATGCAATATTTGCAGTAGTTAAAAATGGTTATCAAGCTGCACTTGTTGCACCTACAACTCTGCTTACTTCGCAACATTTTAAAAGCTTAAAAGATAGATTAGAGCCGTGGGGCATTAAGGTTGCAAAGGTAGATAGATTTACAAGCCCAAAAGCTAAAAAAACAATTTTTCAAAATTTAGAACTTGGCGAAGTAGATGTTGTTGTAGGTACACACGCCCTTTTTAGTGCTAAATTTAAAAACCTAGCACTTGTAGTAATTGACGAAGAGCATAAGTTTGGTGTAAAACAAAAAGAGAGACTTAAGAGTTTAACTATTAATACGCACTTGCTCTCTATGTCGGCAACTCCGATACCAAGAAGTTTAAATATGGCACTTTCGCAAATAAAGACTTTTAGCGAAATATTTACACCACCTACTACGCGAGTTGGGGTTAGAACTTTTGTAAAAGATTTTGATATTAAAGCAATAAAAGAGGCAGTTAATAGAGAGCTTAGACGAGGTGGGCAGATATTTTATGTATATAACTCTATTGCGGCAATCGAAGATAAAAAACGCCAAATATTAGAGGCAATGCCAAATTTAAGAGTAACAATACTGCACTCTAAAATTCCACCAGCAACAACAGAAAAAGAGATGCTAAAGTTTGAAAATAGAGAGTATGATATGCTAATTTCTACATCTATTGTAGAGTCTGGAATACACTTACCAAATGCCAATACTATGATAGTTGATGGTGCGCAAAACTTTGGAATTGCCGATTTGCATCAACTTAGAGGAAGGGTAGGAAGAGGTGGCAAAGAGGGTTATTGCTACTATATAGTTGATAACAAAGAGCAGTTAAATGATAATGCTAAACGAAGACTTTTAGCATTAGAGAGCCATAGCGATTTAGGTAGTGGAGCAGTTTTGGCAATGCACGATTTAGAGATTCGAGGGGGTGGTAACTTAATAGGCGAAGCCCAAAGTGGACATATAAAACAGATAGGTTATTCGCTCTATCTAAAGATGCTAGAAGATGCAATAAGGCTGCTTAGTGGGCAAGCACAAGAGAGCAAAGAGAGCGTAGAGATGAAGCTAAGTGTAGATGCCTATTTAAGCGACGAGTTAATAAGAGAAGATAGATTACGCCTAGAGTTATACAGAAGATTATCGCAAGCAACAACTACTAGCGAGGTTTACGAAATAGAAGAGGAGATTGTAGATAGATTTGGCTCTTTAGATAAATTAACAAAACAGTTTATTGACCTTATGGTAATAAAAGTTATCGCAAAAGATAAAGGTGTTAAAAAAGTATCTAGCCATAACGAGAAAATTTTTATAGAGTATTATGATGAAAATAGAGATAGAGTAACCCTGCAAGCACCTAGCAAAGACAGTGATGATGTTATAGCAAAAGCCTTAAATTATTTTAAAAAGTAGCCATAAATTGGTAATAATTAAGTGTGTCTTTAATGTTTAATTAAGTTATCTTTGTTAAAATACTCCATAAAATGTAATAAAAGGCGTAATATGATAAAACTATTAATTGGACTTTTTGTGTTTCTTGTTGTTGGTAGTGGATGCACAGCTCAAAAAGTTTCTACTATGAATAATATTAGCAATACCCAATATCTAAATAGATATATGCATATTGTTAAAAGTGGAGAAACTTTATCGGAAATTGCTAAAAAATATAACCTCTCTATAGAAGATTTAAAGTTAGATAATAATATTGATAATGCTAATAATTTACATGTAGGACAAAAGTTATATTTTTATAGTAATAAATCTGCAAAAAATGTTTATTCACAACACAAAGTTACAAAAAAGGTAGCTAAAGTTCAACCTAAGATTATTAGATACAAAGGTAAATTAAAAAAAGCAATTAGAATAACTGCTACTGCTTATACTTCACATAAAAAAGAGACTGACAATACACCATTTCTTGCAGCTTGGAATAACAGAATAAAACCTGGAATGAAGATTATTGCAGTATCTCATGATTTAATAGAAAAGTATGGTATTACAAATGGTACAGTAGTACATATAAAAGGGCTTAAAGGTAGTTATGTAGTAAGAGATAAGATGAATCCAAGATTTCAAAATAGAATAGATTTGTATATGGGTGTTAATAGATATAGAGCATTTAGATGGGGTAAAAGAAAGGTGACGATGCTTTGGTAGTTTTATATTAACTATTAATTAATTTAATTTGTGTAAAATATCCTTTAATTTAGCTTTAGGAGCAAATTTTGGATACAATTAGTAGAATTAGAGCAGAGGTACAAAAAGTTGTAGTTGGACAAGATAAGATGGTAGAGTCTTTGCTTGTAGGGTTAATTTGTCAAGGACATATACTCTTAGAAGGAGTTCCAGGGCTTGCAAAAACTACAACAATTAATGCACTTGCTAAATCTCTTGGTTTAGACTTTAAAAGGGTGCAATTTACTCCAGATTTACTACCTAGTGATATTATAGGTACAGAGATTTACGACCCATCAGCAAATACTTTTAAAATTAAAAAAGGTCCAGTTTTTACAAATTTACTATTAGCAGATGAGATTAACAGAGCGCCTGCAAAGGTTCAATCTGCACTGTTAGAGGTTATGCAAGAGCGACAAATTACAATTGGTGATGATACCTTTGCTTTAGATTTGCCTTTTTTAGTAATGGCTACACAAAACCCAGTAGAACAAGAGGGGGCATATGAACTACCAGAAGCACAATTAGATAGATTTTTAATGAAAGTTGTTGTAGGCTATAACACAAGAGCAGAAGAGTTAGAGATTGCAAGAAGAGTATCAAATAATAGTTTTGAACAAATAGAGCAAGTTGCAGATGCAAAAGAGTTGATGCTAGTTCGTAAAGAGGCGTTAGATGTTCATATAGATGAGCAGGTAGAGAAGTATATAATAGAGTTAATATTTGCTACAAGAGAGCCTAAAAAATATGGATTAAAAGATTTAAAAAAATATATAGAGTTTGGTGCAAGTCCAAGGGCTAGTATAGATATGTACAAAGCTGCAAGAGCAGTTGCATATATTAAGGGGCAAGATTTTGTTACACCAATAGAGATTGCATATATTTCAAAAGAGATACTAAGACACAGAATTATACTTAGCTACGAAGCACAAGCAGAGGGTATAACGCAAGATAGCATTATAGAAAAAGTTTTAACAGCAGTTCCAATACCTTAATGAAAAAACGAGCTAAACAGATAGTATTAAAGACCAAAAAACAGATTTTTGGTTCACTTAGTGGTAATAATTTATCAGCATTTCACGGAGAGGGCTTTGAGTTTGCAGAACTTAGAGAGTACACTTATGGTGATGATGTTAGAAAGATAGATTGGAAAACAACAGCAAAGCTAGGTGGTAAACCTTTTGTAAAAGTTTATCACGAAGAACGAGAATTAAATGTTGTTGTTAGTACACTCTTAAGTGGCTCAACTTTTTTTGGTACACATATGCCAAAGAGTGAATTTATGGTAGAGATAATGTCTCTACTTGGCTTTGGAGCAATTAGAAATAAAGACCTCTTTAGCCACATACTATATGCAGATAAATTATATAGATACTCTAAGCCATCAAAAAAGATATTTGCAGTTACAAAAGAGGTAGATGAGTCTATTGAATTTGATGTAATAGGCAAAGCTGCTAATATAGAGGGCTGGATAGAAGAGCTTAATAAAAGAGTAAGAAGAAAATCTTTACTCATTTTAATAGGCGATTTTGTCGGAGAGTATAATCTATCTTTGCTTGCTAAAAAGCACGATTTGGTTGTTATAGTTGTGCGAGATAGATTTTTAGAAAACTTAAAAGAGATGGGAGAGATAAGAGTAGTTGACCCTGGTTACTTAACAAGTTTTAGTGGTAATTTAGATAGCGAATCTATAAAGGTTTATAAAGAGGCACTACAAGAGAATGATGCAAGATTATTTAAACATCTAAAACAAGTTGGTGCTAGATATGTAAAAATATATACAGACCAAGAGCCATATTTAGAGTTAGTAAAGAGGATGAGGTAATGAGAGATATAAAACCAATAATAGATATGAATGACTACTCTTTATATTGGTTTTTGGCAACACTGATTTTTGGCATTTTTATTGGTTACAAACTATATAAAAAGTTTTATAAAATTGGTAAAAAAAGTTGTAAAATAGATTGCGAAAAGTACTACTTTGTGCAGTTTTCTAATATAGATTGGTCTAAACCAAAAGAGGCTGCATATTTAGCAACCAGATATGGCGAGGTTTTAGCCAAAGATAGACGAAGAAAAGAGCTATTTGAGCAGATGCGAAAACGATTAGATAGCTATAAATATAAAAAAGATAGTGATAAGGTAGATACTGAGACGCTTAACTACTATAATTTATATAAAAAGGTGTGTGATGAGTCAATTTGAGTTTGAATTTCCATACGCCTTTTTATTAATTTTGCTCTTTTGGTTCTGCTTTAAAAGATGCCCAGCTAAAGGTGTTGCAATATACTTACCCTATGTGCATCTATTAATTGGTAAAAAGGGTATTAAAAGTAGATGGTTAGATATTTTTAAGTGGATATCTATTGTAGCTCTAGTAACTGCTTTGGCTTCGCCTGTAAAGGTTACAACTTTTAATAATGTTAAAAAAGAGGGTCGTGATATAATGCTTATATTAGACTCTAGCGAATCTATGAATGAGAGAGGTTTTGATTTAGACCACCCTAAAAGAGATAAATTTAGCACAATTATAGATGTTATAAAAGAGTTTATTAATAAAAGAAAAGATGATAGAATAGGTTTAATTAATTTCTCTAGTAGTGCTTTTATTGCTTCGCCTTTAACTTTTGATAGAGAGTATTTAAAAAATATTCTATCAAAACAAAAAGTTGGAATAGTAGGTAGAAGAACTGCAATTTACGATGCACTACTTCAGGGTTTATATATTTTAGAGAACTCAAAATCTAAGAGTAAAATAGCTCTTTTATTAACCGATGGTGTAGATAATATGAGCCAAATAGGATATAAAGAGATAGAAGATTTACTTAAAAAATCTGATATAAAACTATACATAGTTGGTATAGGAAATAGAGAAGACTTAGATACACCAAAACTAAAAGAGTTAGCTAAAGTAGGTAGAGGAAAGCTATTTTTAGCAAAAAACAAAAAGGCATTAGATAGCGTATATAAAGATATAGATAATACAGAAACAACTAAAATAGATGGCAAAAGTTATAGAGTATTTATCTATTACTACTACTATCCATTAATTTTTGCGGTAGTATTTATGTTGCTATTTGTATATTTTAAAAGTGTAAAAGGGGTAGCAAAGAGATGAGTTTTGAAAATTTATATTTAATGCTACTGCTTTTAGTCCCTTTTGGACTCTTTGCATTTTTGGTTTTAACTAATAAAGATGGCATAGAGAGAGTTTTTAAAAAAAAGGTTTTAAAAAGAATAAAAGTAGAAGAGAGTGGCGTTAGCAATAGGGTAAGAAATTTAATAATATTTGCAGCTATCTTTTTTATGATAATAGCAATAGGACACCCTGTATTAAAAAAAGCAGATAGAGAGATAAGGGTCGATGGATTAAACATAGCTTTAGCAATTGATATCTCAGCATCTATGCGTAGTAAAGATAGATATCCAAATCGTTTAGAGTTTGCAAAATTAAAAATAAAAGAGCTTATAAATAGTATGCCAGCAGATAGTTTTATGGTATTGGCATTTAGTAATAATATATATTTAGCTTCGCCTATGAGTGATGATAGATATACCCTTAGCGAAGTAATTAATGGTATTAGAAAAGATTATCTTCATGGTGGAAGCGATTTTACAATTTTAGCAAATACTTTAAAAGATAAATTAAAAAATAGTTTTCAAAAAATTGCAATAGTAGTAAGTGATGGTGGAGATGCAAAAGAGCTAGAGGAGTTTGCAAAAATTATAAAAAAAGAGAAGATAAAGCTATATGCTATTTTGATAGGAACAAAAGAGGGTGCACCTATACTAGATAGTAGTGGTAAAGCTTTTTTATATAAAGATAGATTAGTAAATACAAAATTAAATTTAAAATTGGGCAAAATAGCAAAAGAGAGTGGAGGAGATTATATTGTAGCAAGTTATGGTAATGACGATGTAATAAAATTTGCTAAAAAAATAGATAGCAATTTTAATAGTGCAAGTAGTAGTAAAACCATAAAAGTAAAAGAGAAAAAAGAGCTATTTTACTATTTTCTTATAATATCAGTAATATTGCTTTTAATAGCATTTAGCTCTATGCCAACAAAAGATGACTTTAAGTTTTTATTAAAGAGAAAAGAGGAGATAAAATGATAAAAAAATTTACTTTTTTTCTTTTGCTCTTTTCTGTACTGGCTTTCTCATCACTTTTTGATTTTAAATATACAAGTGGATTTGAAGATAGCTATAGTCAAAAAGATTATAAAAGTGCTCTAAAGAGCCTAAAATCTTTAAATCAAGATAGTGCTATAGTTGAGTATAATATGGGTAATATATATTATAAAATGGGCAGATACAAAGAGGCACTAATTAGCTATAAAAGAGCATCAGGCAAAGGTGTAGATGAAGCTTATAGAGTATATAATATAGGTAATTGTTATTTAAAATTAAAAGAGTACGATAAGGCTATATATGCTTATAAAATTGCCTTAGAGCACAAAGATATGAAAGATGCAAGATATAATAAATATTTAGCTCAAGAGGAGAAATTTAGAGCAAAAATTGATAAAAAAAGTAAAGAGAAGAAAAAAAAGAAGAAAAAAGAGAAAGCCAAAGATGGTAAATCTAAGAAAAAGAGCAAAAAGAAGAAAAAACTATCTAAAAAAGAGTTAAGAGAGTTAACGAAATTAAAAGAGAAAATGGAGTTTAAAAAGAGATTAAAAAATAGATTAAAAGAGAATCTTAGAGATAAAAAAGTTCCTGTGCTATTATATAAAATAGATACAAAAGTAAAGTCAAATAAGGAAATAAAACCATGGTAAATTATAGATTTTTAAAAAGATTTTTAATACTGCTGTTAATTATAAATAGTTTTATCTTTGCTAGGGTAGAGAAGGTATATGCAACAATCAATCCAAAAGGTGTTATAAAAAGTGGCAGTAAACTGCAAGTAGTAGTTGTTACAGTTGCTAAAAAGGGCTCTAAAATTAAATTTCCTAAAATTACTAATATAGGTGGCAATAAAGTAGTTGGTAAACCTAGTGTTTCGGTAAACTACTCTATTAAAGAGATAGGCAAAACTAAAGTGCCAATAGTTACAAGAAAAGTTGTATATACAGTAGTTCCAAATAAGAGCTTTGATGTTCCGGCATTTTCTGTCCATATAAATAATAAGAGTTATACAAATATACCCTTTAGAGTAAAAGTTAAAGATAATATAAAAGATAATAGCAAGGTTAAGAAAAACGATAAAGTTAAAAATAAAAAAGAAAAAACAGACAAAAAAAGTAATACTAAAGATAAAAGCAAGAGCAACAAGAGTGATAAAGATAATAAAAAGAGTAAAGATAAGCAAAAGGTAGAAAAAAAAGATGATAAAAGTAGTAAAACAAAAAAAGTAGATAAAGATACTAAAAAGACAAAAAATACAAAAAAGACTAAAGATACAAATAAAGATAATAAAAGCAAAAATGCT